>JAIXSD010000710.1 GCA_027484885.1 Rubrivivax sp. | reverse complement strand
GGTGCGCACCGTTTCCAGGATGGAGGCGCGGTCGATCGCACCGATGAAGGCATCGAGCTTGCTGGCGTCGCCGGTCAGCTCGATGGTGTAGGTCTTCTCGGTCACGTCGATGATGCGGCCGCGGAAGATGTCGGCGGTACGCTTCATCTCCTCGCGCTCCTTGCCCACCGCGCGCACCTTGATGAGCATGAGCTCGCGCTCGGTGTAATTGCCCTCGGTCAGGTCCACGACCTTGACCACTTCGATCAGGCGATTCAAGTGTTTGGTGATCTGCTCGATCACCTCGTCCGAACCGGTGGTGACGATGGTCATGCGCGACAGCGAAGCATCCTCGGTCGGCGCCACGGTCAGGCTCTCGATGTTGTAGCCACGGGCCGAGAACAGGGCGACGACGCGCGACAGCGCGCCCGGCTCGTTCTCGATGAGCAGTGCAATGATGTGTTTCATGGGTGTAGTCTCGTCCTTCGCGCTCTTCAAACCGGCGGCGGTAACCGACGGCTCTTGGCCACGCTCTTCGATGGAGGGAAACAGGTGCGAGGCTTGGGTGGAATGCTGCGGGCGGAGCCTCTGATCACCGCGCGGTAACGCGGCAACCCAGGCCCTGCCCTCAGGCACTCACAGGTCCTCGGACCCCAGGCGCATTTCCGAAATGCCCTTGCCCGCCTGGACCATGGGCCAGACGTTCTCGGTCGGATCGGTGCGGATGTCGAGAAAGACCGTGCGGTCCTTCAGGCGCATGGCTTCACGCAGCGCGCCTTCGACATCACCGGGCTTTTCGACCAGCAGGCCGACGTGGCCGTAGGCCTCGGCCAGGCGAACGAAATCGGGCAGCGCTTCCATATAGCTGTGGGAGTAGCGCTTGCCGTAGTCCAGCTCCTGCCACTGACGCACCATGCCGAGGTAGCGGTTGTTCAAGGCGACGATCTTGACCGGCGTCTTGTACTGCTGGCAGGTGGACAGCTCCTGGATGCACATCTGGATGCTGCCTTCGCCGGTGACGCAGAACACGTCCGATTCCGGCTTGGCCAGCTTGATGCCCATGGCGTAGGGCAGGCCCACACCCATGGTGCCGAGGCCGCCGGAGTTGATCCAGCGGCGCGGTTCTTCGAAGCGGTAGAACTGGGCCGCCCACATCTGGTGCTGACCCACATCGGAGGTGATGTAGGCGTCGCGGTCCTTGGTCAGGTTCCACAAGGTCTCAACCACCATCTGCGGCTTGATCACCTCGGTGGAGGGCTTGTAGGCCAGGCATTCGCGGCGACGCCACTCATTGATTTGGCTCCACCAGGCATTGATGGAGGCCGAGTCGGGCTTGGCCTGCGCTTCCTTGATCTGGAAGATCAGCTCTTGCAGCACATCCTTGACGTCACCGACGATGGGGATGTCCACACGCACCCGCTTGGAGATCGAAGACGGGTCGATGTCCACGTGGATGATCTTGCGCTCGACCTGGGCGAAGTGCTTGGGGTTGCCGATCACCCGGTCATCGAAACGCGCACCCACGGCCAGCAGCACATCGCAGTGCTGCATGGTCATATTGGCTTCGTAGGTGCCGTGCATGCCCAGCATGCCCAGGAACTTGGGGTCGCTGGCGGGAATGGCGCCCAAGCCCATCAAAGTGTTGGTGCAGGGATAGCCCAGCAGATTGACCAGCTCACGCAGCTCGGCTGAAGACTCGCCCAGGATGACGCCGCCGCCCGAGTAGATGTAGGGGCGCTTGGCCTGCAGCAAGAGCTGCACCGCCTTGCGGATCTGGCCCGAGTGCCCCTTGCGCGCCGGGTTGTAGGAGCGCATCTCCACATGCCTGGGGTACTCGAAGGCACCTGCCAGCTTGGCCATGGAAACATCCTTGGGGATGTCCACCACCACCGGGCCGGGCCGGCCGGTGCGGGCGATGTGGAAGGCCTTCTTCATCGTCATGGCCAGATCGCGCACATCCTTGACCAGGAAGTTGTGCTTGACGATGGGGCGGGTGATGCCGACGGTGTCGCATTCCTGGAAGGCATCCAGGCCGATGGCCGGCGTGGGCACCTGGCCGGTCACGATCACCATGGGGATCGAGTCCATATAGGCCGTGGCAATGCCGGTGATGGCATTGGTCACGCCCGGACCCGAGGTCACCAGGGCAACGCCGACATCGCCGGTGGCGCGGGCATAGCCGTCAGCGGCATGCACGGCAGCCTGCTCATGGCGAACCAGGACGTGTTGGATGGTTTCCTGTTTGTACAGTGCGTCGTAGATGTACAGCACCGCGCCGCCGGGATAGCCCCAAAGGAATTGAACACCTTCGGCCTGCAGGCAGCGAACCAGGATCTCGGAACCATTGAGTTCCGACGAGGAGGGGGGATTTGAGGAGTGAGGCTGCGAGCGACCCTCATTGGCCGGCACGCGCTTGACTTCCGCGCTAGACATGTCCATTTCGAACCTTTGTGAATTTCTCTAACGAAAAACCATCGGTGTCCCTTCTCGCACCCTTGTGAGGTGGACTCGGAACCTGCGCGATCAAAAAACTTGGCACCCGGGTCGGGCAAGCCAGTCTGAGACCAGTGACTTCATTGTGCGAAGCAGCATTATGCACCGACTCGGGTGCGCCTCCGTCGACTTGCTCGCCTAGAACGGCACCCTGACGCCACGCAATGCGATACTTCGCGCTGTTTTGCCAGTCCGGGCTTGCCGCCCTCTCCCTCCTTGGCCACCGACAAAGAACTCAACGATTTCCTGCGCAGCGTCGACCAACGCGCGTTCAAACGCACCGCCTACATGGTGCGTGACGACGATGCGGCGCTGGACATCGTGCAAGACGCCATGATCCGCCTGGCCGAAAAGTACTTCGACCGCCCGGCGGCCGAACTGCCCATGCTGTTCCAGCGCATCCTGTCCAACGCGACCATGGATTACTTCCGGCGCAAGAAGGTGCGCAACGGGGTGATGCAGAACATGTCGGACTTCGAAGGCAGCGACGACGACGGCGATTTCGATCTGCTTGAAATGCTGGAGGGGCAAGAGGGCGCGCTGGGCGCTTTGAGCGCGGCCGACGAGGTGTCGCGGGCCCAGATCTTGCAGGTCATTGATGCGGAAGTGGCGGAGCTGCCGGCGCGTCAACGGGAAGCCTTCCTGCTGCGTTACTGGGAAGAACTGGATGTCGCGGAGACCGCCAGCGTCATGGGATGCTCGGAAGGCAGTGTTAAAACTCACTGCTCCCGAGCCACACATGCATTGGCAAAATCGCTGAAGGCCAAGGGAATCACACTATGAACACGTCGAAGCACTCACAGTTTGCACAAGAGCTGGACGCCCGCGTGGCACGTTTCGGCCTGCGCGTGGCCGCTGGCCTGAGCGAACGCAACCAGGCCTTGCCGGCCGATGTCAACGAACGTCTGCGCTTCGCCCGCGAGCAGGCCCTGCTCAAGGCCCGCGAGGCCCGCGCCGCACAAGCGGAGCTGGCCCCTAGCACCCGCGTGGTGCGTGCAGGCGCCGCCCTGGCCCTGTTTGGGGGCGCAAGTTCCCCTCGCTGGCTGAAGTTCGCCTCCTTGATGCCGTTGTGCATGCTGGTGCTGGGCCTGGCTTTGATCCAGCATGGTCAGTTCTACGAACAGATCCTGGCGGCCGCCGAGGTGGACACCGCCTTGCTGGCCGACAACCTGCCGCCCTCGGCGTACAGCGACCCGGGCTTCTCTGAATTCCTGAGCGACGAGCAAGACTGACGGATGCGCACCTTGGTTTCCTTGAAAGGCGCGTCCGTCCGACCTGAACTCGCCCTCCTCTGCCGCGACATTGCCACGGCTGTCCTGTTGAGCTTCGGCGCATCGGCCGTGCTCGCGCAAGCGCTGCCCGCCGACGCTGCCAGCGCAGCACTGCTGACCCCAGCCGCCCTGCCTGCGGCGAGCGCCGCGCCCGCCCCCAAAGCCCTGCCCCCAGCTCAAGCCGCCTCTGCAGCCAAGCGCAACACGGCCCCCATCCTGGGCGCAGGCACCGCTTTGCTACCGCCAGCTTGGCAAGGCCTGAGCGCCACGCAAAAGAAAATCCTCGCCCCGCTCGAACGCGACTGGGACGGCCTGGACGCCGGGCGCAAGAGCAAATGGCTGGAAGTTGCCCAGCGCTTCCCGGCCTTGCCGGCGGAAGAACAAGCGCGCATGCAAGAGCGCATGCGCGACTGGACCCGCCTCAGCGCAGCCGAGCGCCAGCAAGCACGGGCCGGCTTTCAAGCCGCCGCCCAGCAGTTGAACCCGGGGGACCGTCAAGCCAAATGGGAGGCCTACCAGGCCCTGCCGCCGGAAAAGCGTCAGCAGCTGGCCGACAAGGCGGCCAAGAAGCAAGCGCCGAAAAAGGTCGGTGTGCCGACCGCTGCGGCGATCGAGAGCCAGAACAAGTCCAATCTGGTGCCAGCCCTGCCCAAGAACCTGCCGGTCAAACCGGTGGCACCGTCTCTGCTGCAAGCCAAGCCCGGAGTCAGCACCGTGCTGATCACCCAAACGGCGCTGCGCCCGAGCCACCAGCGAGCGGGTCAGACCAAGGTCTGGGCCGACCCCAATCTGGTCGACAGCAAGACCTTGCTGCCCAAACGACCAGCGGCCACCAGCACGCCCACCCCGACTCC
>JAIXSD010000002.1 GCA_027484885.1 Rubrivivax sp. | reverse complement strand
TTGAGCACGCGCACGGCGGGCGCTTGCGCTTCGCGTTCGCCGCCCGCCTCGGGGGCCGAGCCGGCTGCTGCTGTCTTGCTGCCTCTGCGGGCCGTCACCATGAATGCTCCTTGTCCGACCTGCACAGGGTGTTGTGCAGGTGCAGCAATATTCTAGGAGCCCGCGCGACGTGTTCCGGCGGGGATTTCCCCCGTAAGCGGCCCGGCCGCCGCCACCGCCGACAAATCAAGCCGCATGCGGCTCATGCTGACCAGGGTCTGGTCGGCATCGGCCGCATGGCAGGGCAGCGGCGCCAGCAGGCGCAGGCTCAAGGCATTGGCCACATCGATACGGCAACCGACACGAACCGGCACATCGCGACCTTTGGGCGCCGGCTGGCCATCGACCAAGGTGGCACTGTCCGACAAAGCCCGCAAGACCATGCCCTGGGCACCGCGGCGCAGCTCGAAATGCCAGCGACTGATCTGCAGCGCCTGCATGGGGTCGGCATGGGAGAGCACCACATCATTGGCCGGCACCCCCTCGTGCTCGCGCAGGCGGCCGAAGCTGATGATGTCCAGCAGCGGCAGGGCTTGCGGCTCCTTGGCATCACCGATCAAGACATGGGTGGGGAAGACGCTGCGATCGCGCCAGTCAAACGCCATCAGCTCGACGGCCGCCGCCACATCCTTCAGCAAAACCGGCGCCAAGGGCCGGCACTGCACGCGCCAGACGGCCGGCAGCTCCTGAAAGGCTTCGCGGCTCAGGCGCACCTCGCCCGGCTCAGCCGAGGCCACCACGCGGGCACAAAAATTGACGGCATCACCCGAGACCGACTGCCCATCGCTGAGCACCCGCCCCCAATGCAAACCCATGCGCAGCTGCAACTGGTGCGGCCGCGCACGACCCAGGTTCTGCTCGCTCAGCTGCTCCTGCACCTGCTGGATGGCTTGCAGCGCCCGCCCACTGTCTTCGAAGACCAGGAAAGCGCCATCACCGGCCGTGTCAACAATGCGACCACCATGCGCCAAAACCGCGGTCTCCAGCAAATCCAGATGCAGCTGCTGCATCTGCCGGCCAGCGGCATCGCCAAAACGCTGAAAGTAGGAGGTGGAACCCACCATGTCCGAAAACAGCAGCACCAGGCTGCGCTCGAAACGCCGCTTGAGCTCCTGCTCCAGCTGCGCTTGCAGGCGGATGATGTCCTTCAAGCTCAGCTGGTCGAGCTGGGCAAAGCAGGAGGGAGTGACAAAAGCACTGTCGGAAGCACTCATCGGGCGGGCTCGAAAACGCGGGGGACATCCATGACGATGGCCGCATTGGAGCACAGGACCCGAAAACCGCTGGAGCAGTGCACGCTTCGTTACAAAAGCGCCGCGGGCCAAAGCCACCACGCAAGTCGAAAGCAGGCCTGAAAAGCAAAAAACCCGGGAGATCAGAGATCTACCGGGTTTTGCTTCAACGTTACTTGAGTAACGCCTACCGTCTTACTTACGTATTTTGGTAGGCGCGATTGGACTCGAACCAACGACCCCCACCATGTCAAGGTGGTGCTCTAACCAGCTGAGCTACGCGCCTCAAGAGCTTCGCAGTATAGAACAGATTTTTAGGGTCTGTCTAGTCTTTGCGAAAAATTCTTCATTATTTTCTTCGCGCGCCCCGCACGCCGCTGACCTGGGCGACGCTGCGCAGCACCTGAGACAGGCGGCCCGAGTCAGCCACCTCGACGGTGAAGTTCATCCAGGCCGTGTCGCTGCGCGCCGATTTGACCGACTGGGTGTTGACGGCGATGACGTTCATCTTCTCCTTGGCGAAGACTTCCAGCACATCGCGCAGCAAGCCCTGGCGGTCGTTGGACTCGACCACCACATCGACCGGATACAGGGCCGGGCCTTTGGCGCCATTGCCGCCCGCTGCTGCCGCCCCGCCCCACTCGACCTCGATCACCCGCTCGCCGGCCTGCTGGGCCATCTGGCGGAAGTTGCTGCAGTCCAGGCGGTGGATGGCCACGCCCTTGCCGCGCGTGACATAGCCGCCGATGGCGTCCGGCGGCGCCGGCCGGCAGCAGCGCGCCAGATTGGTCAGCAGGGAATCGACGCCCACCACCAGCACGCCGCCGCGCGGACCGCTGCGGGTGGGCTTGGTGCGGCGCTGGGCCAGCAGTTCGTCGTTGTCCGGCTCGGGCGCGGGCGGGCGCAGGAGTTGCTCGATATTGCGCAGCGAGTACTCGTCCTTGCCCACCACCTCGAACAAGGCCTCGGCACTCTTGAAGCCCAGGCGCGCGGCCAGGTCTTCCAGCTTGACGGCCGTCTTGCCCTCGCGCTGCAGCAGCTTTTCCACCGCCTCACGGCCGCGCGCCGCCGTCTGCGCCTGAGCCAAAACATTGAACCAGGCCCGCACCTTGGCCCGCGAACGCTGGCTTTGCAGATAGCCCAGCTCGGGGTTGAGCCAGTCCAGCGAGGGGCCGCCCTCCTTGGCCGCGGTGATCTCCACGGTCTGCCCGCTTTGCAGCGGCGTGTTCAGCTGCACCATGGCACCGTCGACCTTGGCACCCCGGCAGCGGTGGCCCAGATCGGTGTGGACCGCGTAGGCGAAATCCACCGGTGTGGCGCCCGCGCTCAGCTCGATGATGGTGGCCTGCGGCGTGAAGACATAGATGCGGTCGTCGAACAAGGCCTGGCCACCGCCAGCCTCGGCCGGGGCCTCGTCCTTGTGGCCCTCGACGAAATCGCGTTCCCAGGCCAGCAGCTGGCGCAGCACCGCCTTGCGGGCCTGCGCCACCTGGTCTTCAAACTCGCCCGCCGCGCTGACGCCGGCATAGCCACGCGCCCCCGCCTCTTTGTAGGCCCAATGCGCCGCCACGCCATGCTCGGCATGCTCGTGCATGGCTTGCGTGCGGATCTGCACCTCCATGGCCCGGCCATCGGCGCCCTGCACCACGGTGTGCAGGGACTGGTAGCCATTGGGCTTGGGCCGGGCGATGTAGTCGTCAAACTCACCGGCCACCGGCGTGAACTGCTCGTGAAGACGACTCAGCACGGCATAGCAATCGGCCACGGTCGGCACCACCACCCGCAACGCGCGCAGGTCGAACACGCGCTCCAGCTGCAGGCTCTTGCCCTGCATTTTTTTGTAGATGCTGTAGAGGTGCTTGGGCCGACCCTGCACCTGCGCTTGCAGGCCATGGGCCTGCAAATCGGCCTGCAAGGCGGCGCGAGTGACCTCGATGCCTTGCTCGCGCAGCACCCGGGTTTCGTCCAGCGCCCGTGCAATCTCGCGGTAAGCCTCGGGCTGGGAGAAGCGAAAGGACAAGTCCTCCAGCTCCCATTTGATCTGCCAGATGCCCAGGCGATTGGCCAGGGGCGCGAAGACCTGCTGGGTTTCCTGCGCCAGGCTGCCCGGGCAGGGCCGCTTGGAAGCGGCAAAGTAACGCAGGGTCTGCAAGCGCGAAGCCAGGCGCAAGAGCACCACGCGCAGATCGCGCGAGAAAGCCAGCAGCATCTTGCGCACGCGTTCGGTCTGCTCGCCGCGGCGCTCGTCCTCGACGCGCGCCTCGCGCGCCGCACGTTGGATCTGCACCAGGCGCCGGGTATGCAGCACCAGGCTGGCATAGGACTCGCCAAAGGCCTTGGCGACGATCTCCTCGGGCTTGTGCAGGTACTCGCCGGCATAGACCAGGTAGGAGGCCGCCTGCATGGTCGGCGCCGCGCCGATGCCGGCCAGGATGGCGGCCACGCCGTCGGCATGGGCCAGAGCGTCCTCGCCAGTGTCCAGCGGCTGGCCAGCCAGCAAGGGCTCGGCAAACGCGCGCGCGCGGGCAAAGGG
>JAIXSD010000271.1 GCA_027484885.1 Rubrivivax sp. | reverse complement strand
GAAGATGATGATGGGATCAGCGTGAGCAGCATGGACAGCGAAGAACGACGAGAGCCAGGCCAGCAGGCCGGCACGGGAGGGGACGGGGAGTCGCAAGGGATGAGCGGCGAGCGCCGCCGCTTTCTGAGCCGGAGCCTGGGGCTGGGCCTCGGCACGGCCGGCCTGGCCCTGCTGGCCGGCGCCAGCCCCGCGGTCTGGGCGCAAGCCGCCGCTGAGGGCGCCGTGGCGCCGCTCAAGATTGCGCCTCTGGCCTTCGAGCGCCGCATCCTGGCCAATGGCCTGGAGCTGATCGCCCTGCCCCAGGCCGGGGCCACGGTCAGTGTGCAGGTCTGGTACCGGGTGGGCGGCAAGGACGACCCGGCCGGCCGCAGCGGTTTTGCGCATCTGTTCGAGCACATGATGTTCAAGCGCACCCGCTACATGGCCAACGAGCAGTTCGACCGCATGACCGAGGATGTGGGCGGCAACAACAATGCCTTCACCGCCGATGACATGACGGCTTACCACAGCGTCGTGCCGGCCAACCACCTGGAGCCCCTGCTCTGGGCCGAGGCTGAGCGCATGTCCAACCTGACCGTGGATCAGGCCAATTTCGACAGCGAGCGCGCCGTGGTCAAGGAAGAGTTCCGCCAGCGCGTGCTGGCCGAGCCTTACGGCCGGCTGTTTCATGCCGTGCCGCGCCTGGGCTACCAGCTGCACCCTTACCGCCGCCCGGTGATCGGCAGCATCGAGGAGTTGGACGCCGCGACCCTGCAGGACGTCAGCGCCTTCCATGCCCAGTACTACCGGCCCGACAACGCGGTGCTCATCGTCACCGGCGCCTTTGACCCGGTGCAGCTGAATCGCTGGGTGAACCACTACTTCGGCAGCATCCGCCAACCGGCCAGCGCCATACCGCGGGTCCAGCAGAGCGAGCCGCGGCGTGCCCGCGATGAGCTGCATCAGCTCAAGGCGCCCAATGTGCCGCTGCCGGCGGTCGTGCTGATCTGGCAGGGCCCCAAGGCCTCCAGCGCCGATGCGCCGGTCTGGCAGGTGGCCCAAGGGTTGCTGGCCATGGGCGAGTCCTCGCGCCTGAATGAAAGCCTGGTCTACCGCCAGCAGCTGGCGCAGAGCGCCGGTTTCGAGGCCCAGCTCAATGCCGATGCCGGCCTGCTGGTGGCCCATGCGATTGCCAGTGGCAAGCAGAGTGCGGCTGATCTGGTGGCACCGCTGACGCGTGAGCTGCAAAAGCTGGCCGAGGAGCCCATCGCCGCGGCCGAGCTGGAGAAGGTCAAGGCTCAGCTGCTGACCGCCGCCCTGATCCGCCGGCAAACGCCGCTGGGCCTGGGTGAGGTGCTGGGCGAGGCGGCCCTGCTGCGCGGCGATGTGCAGTGGGTGAACCGCGAGTTGAATGATCTGCAGGCGGTCAGCGCCGCCGATGTGCAGCGTGTGCTCAAGCGCGATGTGCTGCGCGGCGCCCGCGTGACCGTGTTGTACGAGGCCGAGGCCGCCCCGGCCCGCAAGAAAGTGGGCAAGCCATGAGCCGCCGGACTGTGTTCTCCTCTCTGTGCCGCCCGCCGTTGCTGGTTGCGGCTCTGAGCTTGGCCTTGGCCAGCTCCTTCAGCAGCGCCTGGGCCCAGACCGGGTTTGAATCGCCGCCACGCCCGGCCTCGCCCCAGCCTTTGCAGGTGCCTGAGTTCAATCAGCAACGCCTGGCCAATGGCCTGGGCCTGGCCGTGGTCGAGCGCCATGCCCAGCCCCTGGTCACGGCCTGGCTGCTGGTCCAGGCGGGTGGGGCTTATGACCCGGCCGGCAAATCCGGTCTGGCCGAGCTGAGCCTGGCCTTGCTGGGCAAGGGTGTGCAGCGCGCCGCCGGCCCGGTGCCGGCCGCGGACTTGGCCGCCGAGATTGAGGCCCTGGGCACGCAGCTGGAGATTGGCAGCGCCGCACGCAGCAGCCATCTGGGCGTGACCGTGGCCAGCCACCGCCTGGATGCCAGCCTGGGCCTGCTGTCCGAGATGCTGCGCAGCCCCAGCCTGGCGGAAGAAGAATTCCAGCGCCTGCAGGCCCAGGCCGTCGATGCGCTCAAGCTCGGCCGCTCCGACCCCGGCCAGTTGGCCGCCCAGATCGGCCGCCGCCTCTACTGGGGTGACAGCCCGCATGGCCAGCAGCCCACCCTGGCCAGCCTCAGTCGCATCCAGCTAGACGATGTGCGTGCCTTCCACCGCCTGCATGTGCGGCCCGAACGGGTCACCCTGATCCTGGCGGGTGACATCACGCCGGCCCAAGCGCGCAGCCTGGCGGACAAGCACTTCGGCAAATGGCGGTCCAACCGCATGGCGCTGCCGCAGCAACCGTCCTTGGTGCCCAAGCCGCTGGCGGCACGCACGGTGCTGGTGGACCTGCCCGGTGCCGGCCAGAGCGCGGTGCAGGTGATGGCGCCGACGGCCGGCCCCAGCCCCGTGCCTTTTGCCCGCCTGACCCCCGAAGCCCAGGCCACCGAGGTGCTGACCCAGCAGGCCAATGCCCTGGCCAATGCCGTGCTGGGTCAGGGTTATTCCTCGCGCATCAACCAGGAGGTTCGCATCAAGCGCGGCCTGAGCTATGGCGCGGCCAGCGGCATCGATGCCCAGCCCGGTGGCGCCCAGCTGATCACCAGCGCCCAGACCAAGCACGAAAGCGCCGGCGAGGTGGCCGCCTTGCTGCAGCAGGAGATCCGGCGCTTGTCCACCGAACGCGTGCCCGATCCCGAGCTGGTGGCGCGCCGCGCAGTGCTGATCGGCGACTTTGGCCGCCAGCTGGAAACCACGGCCGGCCTGGCCGCCCTGGCGGCCGAGGGCCTGATGCGCGGCCGCCCCCTGGCCGAGCTGAGCCGGGTGCCCGATGAGCTGGCGGCCCTGGACGGCGACACCGTGCGCACCCTGGCCACCCGCCACTGGCAGGGCGAGCGCTTGCGCACCGTCATCGTGGCCGATTTCAAGCAAGGCGGCCTGGCCCTGCGCCAGCAGTTCCCGGATGCCCTGGTGCTCAAGGCCGAGGAGCTGGACCTGGCCAGCCCCACGCTGCGCCGCGGCGGCCGCAAATAGGTCGGCTTCAAGCCCGCGGCTACAATATGCGGGTCATTGGGGAGTAGCCGCTGCAGCCGCCCTGGCTGCCGGCCCGCGTCAACACACTTGGTCGAGCGTTCGGCCATGGCGCGGGCAGTGTCAGTGCCTGTGCCATGCGCAAGACCTGACCCCTGGCAAGACCTTTGACCACCCACACCTGCTTTGCGGCCGGCGTGTGCGTGGTCATCGGTTGTTTTCATGCCGGCCGCAGGAAAAGTGTTCGCCCCTCATGGAAGCCTTCCTCGTCTCCACCGGCATCGTCGCCCTCGCTGAAATCGGCGACAAGACCCAGCTCCTGGCCTTTTTGCTGGCCGCCCGCTTCCGCAAGCCCCTGCCCATCATCCTGGGCATCTTCATCGCCACCGTGGTCAACCATGCCGGCGCCGGCGCCCTGGGCGCCTGGATCACCGCGCAAGTCAGCCCCACCGTGATGCGCTGGGTGCTGGGCGTGGGCTTCATCGCCATGGCCGTCTGGACCTTGATCCCGGACAAGATCGACGAGGAAGAAGAGGG
>JAIXSD010000509.1 GCA_027484885.1 Rubrivivax sp. | reverse complement strand
GCGGAAGTGGCCACGCTGGACAACGACGAGCTGGAGGATGAATACCTGGAGCCGGAGGATGAGGAAGAGGGGCAAGACCACGCCCAGTAAGACTTGCGTTTGCAGCCACGGGCCTGCGCGGCCGGGCTGCTGTGCAGGCCCCTGGCCTCAGCTCGCATCCGCGGGGCCCGCCAGCGCCGGCCAAGAAGATCCTGCGAGCGCCTCCGCATTGGCGGGGGAGGCGCTCGCAGGCAAGGAGCAGTCCTGTGAAGCACGGGCTCGGCGCGACTCATCCAGCGCACCCTGGCCCGGGTCCTGGCACGCACGGTGCATGCCTTGTCGCTGCATGGGGCGCAGCCGCGCCAACCCAGCGCCTGCCCTACCCCACGACACAGGCCTGACGATAGAGCCTGATCCCGTGTAACGCAATTCCCCAGCGGCAGCGTCCGCACGGCGGCACATGGGTGGGCCCGGCCGCTGTTTCTCCTGGCGTCATGCACTCGCGCCCGCCGGCACGGGCGGTGGCGCCGATTTCGCGTGTTACGTTATTTAACGTGGCCACAAGCCCCGGAACACGGGCGCTCTGCGGCCGATGCCGCGAAAGCCCCAATCGCCAAGTGCGCCACAGGCCTGAACAATTGTCACAAGCCTCTCCGTGCTGTCTGCCCGTGCCTTACACAAGCTCACCGAAGTCCAACAAAACCTTGGCCCCGCGCCTGCCCCTGCAAGGCAAGATGCCGGCCATGCTTGCACTGGTCGCCTCACTCGCCCTGCTGCAGCCGGTGTCGGTGCCGGCGGCGCCGCCCGCGGCATCGAGCAGCACGGGCAGCACCAGCAACAGCGGCAACAACAACGCCAGCAATGCAGCGCTCAACCAGGAACTCAATGTGCTGCATTGGTGGACCTCGGCCGGCGAGCGCGCCGCGGCCGACCATGTGGCGGCCCGCATGGCCGAGCAAGGCCTGCGCTGGGTTGACGGCGCGGTGGCGGGCGGTGGCGGCGGTGGCGCCATCAAGGTGCTGAACGAGCGCACCCTGCGCGGCCAGGCGCCGCAGGTGGCCCAGCTCAACGGCCAGGCCTTGCGCGAATGGGCGGAACTGGGCCTGCTGCTGCGCCTGGACGGCGTGGCGCAGCGGCGCGACTGGCGCGGCACCCTCTTCCCCCAAGTGATGAGCCAGCTCAATGTGCGCGACCATGTGGTGGCCGCACCGCTCGGCATCCACCGCATCAACAACCTCTACATCAACCTCGCCCTGTTCCGCCAGCTCAAGATCGAGCCGCCCAGCGACTGGGCCGGCGTGATGCGGGCGGCCAACGCCCTGCGCGCCGCCGGCATCACGCCCGTGGGTTTCAGCGACGAGCCCTGGCAGGTGGCCACGGTCTTCGAAGCCATGCTGCTGGGCGAGGCCGGCCCGGCGCTCTACCAGCGCATGGTGGTGCAGCGCGAGATTCAGGCCTTTGACGACCCGGCACTGGAGCGCAGCTTCAAGCGCCTGCGCGAGTGGCGCAATCTGGCCGCGCCGGTCAACGCAGGCAGCGGCAGCAGCAATCAGCTTGGCAACGCCAACCCTGGTGAGCGCCGCTGGACCGAGCTGGTGGCCGACTTTGCCGCCGGCCGCACCGCCATGCTGATCAGCGGCGACTGGGTGCGCGGCGAGCTGGGCGCCCTGGGCCAGGAAGGCGGGCGCGATTTCGAATGCAAGGCCGTGCCCGGCACAGCCCAAGCCCATCTCTTCAGCATCGACACCCTGGCCATGCTGGCCGGCGACAACGCCAAGCAAGCGGCGCAGGAGCGCATGGCCGAACTGCTGGGCAATGCCACGCTGCAGATCAGCTACAACCGCATCAAGGGCTCGGTGCCGGTGCGCCGCGATGTGCCGGTGGACGAGCTCGATGTCTGCGCCCAGCGCTCTTACCGCCTGTTCGCCAACCCCAACACGCCCCGCGTGCCCAGCCTGGTGCACCGCATGGCCTTTGATGAGGTCGGCAAGAACGCCTTCATCGAAACCGTGCACCGCTTCGCCCTCGACCCCAACCAGACCCCCGCCGCCGCGCAGCGCCGCCTGCAGGCCCTGCTGCGCGCGCTCGGCCCGCGCCCCCCGAAAGCCTTGCCATGACCCGCACCATCCTGCTCGTCGACGACGACCAGAAGATCCGCACCCTGCTCAAGACCTACCTCGAAAAAAACCAGTACGAGGTGCGTCTGGCCCATGACGGCGCCAGCTTCATGGCCGAGTTCGAGCGCTTCCGGGACGAGATCAGCCTGTGTATCCTCGACGTCATGCTGCCCGACACCGAGGGCTTTGCCCTCTGCCAGGCGGTGCGCCGCCGCTCCGATGTACCCGTCATCATGCTGACCGCCAGCGCCGAGGAGACCGACCGCATCGTCGGCCTGGAGCTGGGTGCCGACGACTACATCGGCAAACCCTTCAACCCGCGCGAGCTGCTGGCCCGCATCAAGGCCATCCACCGCCGCAGCGGCCAGGAGCGCAACCAGACGCCGCGCTACTTCCGCTTCAACGGCTTCACCCTCGATGTGCTGGAGCGCAGCTTGATCGACCCCGAGGGCGCGGCCTCGGCCCTCTCGGGCATGGACTTCCAGCTGCTCAAGCTGCTGGTGGAGCACCCCGGCGAGGTGCTGGACCGCAGCCGCCTGGCCGAGGTGACACGCGGCCGCGACCTCGGGCCGCTAGACCGCTCGCTCGATGTGCAGGTCAGCCGACTGCGCCAGCGCCTGCATGACGACGGCAAACAGCCAGCGCTGATCAAGACCGTGCGGGGCTCCGGTTATGTCTTTGCCACCACCGTCAGCGCCTCGCATGCGCTTTGAGGCCGAAGGCCTGAGCGCGGAGACCCAGAGCTGGCCACGGCGCAGCCTGGGCTTCTGGTTCGACAGCCTGCAGGGCCGCTTCACCCTGGCCATGCTGGCCGGCCTTTTGATCGTGCAGCTGCTGGTCAATCTGCTCTGGTACCGCCAGGTCGAGCAGCGCACCCGGCGCCAGGCCGAGCTGGCCGCCCACCATGTGGCCAGCGGCGTGCTGGGCGCGCTGCGCGCCCTGCGCGAGCTTCCGGCGCCCTACCGGCCCCTGGTGATCGAGCAGCTGCGCACCATGGGCGGCACGCGTTTTCTGGTCTTTCTCAACAAGGGCGAGGTGCCGACGCGGGCCCTGCCCGACCTGCCCCTGGCGCGCTCGGTGGAAGCCATCGTGCGCCAGGAGATCAGCGCCCAGCTGGCGCCCGGCACGCCGGTCCATGTGGCCCTGGCCTCGCCCCAGGGGCTGAAGGTGGCGCCCAGCGGCGCCTTGCTGGCCGATCTGCCCGACAGCTGGGTCGACCCCTCGCTGCTGGCCAGCGAGCGACCGGCGCCCTTCCTGGTCATCCAGGTGGAGACCGAGCCGGGCCAGTGGCTCTACCTGACCAGTGCCATGCCCGACCCCTACTTTCTGGAGCAGCTGGATTTCTTCACCTGGCAACGCCTGGCCCCGCAGCTGCTGACCCTGTGCCTGGCCCTGATCCTGACCGTGATCGCCGCGCGAGCGCTGACCCGCCCGCTGCGCGGCCTGAGCCGGGCCGCCGCCCTGGTGGGCCACCGCACCACGCCGCAGCCGCTGCGCCTGAGCGGCACCTCGGAAGTGCGCCGTGCCATCCAGGCCTTCAACGACATGCAGGAGCGCATCCGCCGCTACTTGAGCGACCGCGAGCGCCTGTTCGCCTCCATCTCGCACGATCTGCGCACGCCCATCACCCGGCTGCGCCTGCGCAGCGAGCTGCTGGACGACCCCGCCGTGCAGGATGAGTTCCACGAGGACCTGGACGAGCTGGACATGATGGTCAAGACCGCCCTGCAGATCGTCAAGGACACCGACATCCACGAGAACCGCGCGCCCGTGCGCATCGACCTGGTGCTGCAAAAAATGGTGCGCGACGCGCGCATGACCGGCCAGCAGATCGAGCTGAAAGAGCTGCCGCTGACGGTGTT
>JAIXSD010000572.1 GCA_027484885.1 Rubrivivax sp. | reverse complement strand
TCGGCGATGTCCAGCTCGGCCATGATCTTCAGGCGCGAGATCAGGGCGGCATGCAGGCCGCGGTTGGGCTGCACCACTTCGCGCAAGGTGCCGTCCACACGGAAGCGCACCGAGCTGGCGCGCTCGTAGGGCTCGATGTGGATGTCGCTGGCGCCGTCCTTGGCCGCCTGCGTCAGCAAGGCATTGAGCATGCGGATGATGGGCGCGTCGTTGGCCGCTTCCAGCAGGTCCTCGACGGCGGGCAGGTCCTGCATCATGCGGCTCAGGTCCACCGCACTTTCGACTTCGCCGATCACCACGGCTGCGCTCGATTCGCTGCCGGCATAGGCGGCATTGATGCGCTCGGCCAGGCTGCTCGCAGCTTCCTGCTCGAAACGGTCGATCAGGTAGAGGCGCTGCACCTCGGACAAGGTGGCCAGGCTGATCTCGGCCGGGGCCCAGAGCACGAGGCTGGCGCCGTCGTCCTCCAGCAGCACCGAGTTGGCCTTGGCGTAGGCGTAGGGCAGCGGGTGGCGCATGACGCTCACGGGCTCACCTTGTCCGCAGCGCCCGCCGGTGGCTTGGCCGCACCGATGGGGGCGGTGGGATTGGCCGGCAGCAGCGGCGTGCCGGTGTCGGGCAGGGCGAACTTGGACTCCGGCTTGACCGATTCCTGCAGGGTGCGGAAATGGTCGTAGCGGTCCATGGTGATGCGGTCGGCCGCTTCCTGGCTGCGCATGATGACCGGGCGCAGGAAGACCATCAGATTGGTCTTGACGCGGCTGCGGCCGGTGTTCTTGAACAGATTGCCGATCAGGGGGATGCTGCCCAGGCCGGGTACGCGGCCCTCACTGTCGGCAAACTCGTCCTTCAGCAGGCCGCCCAGCACCATGATCTGGCCATCGTCCACCGAGATGGTGGTTTCGATCGAGCTCTTCTCGGTCGAGGGGCCGCTGGTGTCGGCCTTGGTGGTCGGGTCGACTGAGGAGTTCTCCTGGTACACGGTCATGCGCACCGTGCCGCCTTCGCCGATCTGGCTGCGGATGCGCAAGGTGATGCCCACGTCCTTGCGATCGAAGGTCTGGAAGGGGTTGACTGCGCCGGTGCTGCTGCCGCTGCCGGTGTTGGTGTAGGAGCCGGTGACAAAAGGCACCGAGCGGCCCACCACGATCTTGGCTTCCTCATTGTCCAGGGCCACCAGATTCGGCGTCGACAGCACATTGGCGCCGGCCTCGGCTTCCAGGAAGTTGGCAATGGCGCCCAGGGTGTAGCGATCGCCGAACTTTTTCAGCAGGCCGATGTTGAGACCGGTGGGCGCGTCCTTGACGACGCTGGCGATGGCGGTGGTGCCGCCAAACAGCGCGGCCGTGCCCTGGATGATGTTGCCTGGGCCGGTGCCGAAATTGGTGCCGGCGCCGGTGATGTTGCTGTCACCCTTGTTGCCGAACAGGTTCTGCCACTGCACGCCGAAGTTGCCGCTCTTGCTGGCGTCGACCTTGACGATCAGGGTCTCGACGTAGACCTGGGCGCGGCGGCCGTCGAGCTGGTCGATGACCTGGCGGATCTGGCGGTAGAGCGGATCGGGCGCGGTGATGATCAGCGCATTGGTGGACGGGTCGGCCTGCACAAAGCCGCCGGTCGAAGGGCCGGCCGAGGCGCTGACCGGGGTGGTGGCTGCAGCCGAGGCGGTATTGCCGCTGCTGTTGCCCAGGCCGCCTTGCTGCGCACCGCTGACATTGCCCGCACCCAGGCCGCCGGCGCCGCTGAGGCTGCTCAGGCCGGTGCCACCGCTGCTGCTGCCACCGCTGCCGCCGGCTGCACCGCCGCTGTTGGCCGCGAAGGCGGCACGCAGCACCGTGGCCAGCTTGGTGGCGTCGGCGTTTTTCAGGTAGACGACGCGGATATTGCCGCCCGGGTTGTTGTCCAGCGAGGGCTGGTCCAGCTTGGCGATGATGCCCTTGGTGTAGGCCAGGCGGGCCGGGTTGGCGGCGCGCACGATCAGGGCGTTGGCGCGCGGGTCCACCACCACATTGACGCTGCCGCTGCCGCCCTGTCCCGGGGCGCCAGCGGCGGCGTTGCCGCCTTCGGTCAGGCGCAGCACCAGGGGCGCCAGGTCCGAGGCCACGGCATGCTTCAGCGGTACCAGCTCGATGTCGGTAGCACCGGCCGTGTCCATGGCCGCGATGATGCGGCCCAGGCGCTGCAGGTTGTCGGCGTAGTCGGTGATGACCAGACTGTTGTTGCCCGGGTTGGCGTTGATGGTGTTGTTGGGGCTGATGAGCGGGCGCAGCACCGCCACCAGGTTGTTGGCGTTCTCGAAGTTGAGGCGGTAGACCTGGGTCAGGATCTGGTCGCCGCGCTCCTTGCTGCTGTCCACGGCCACCGAGCCGGCTTGCAGCTTGGCATCGGCCTCGGGCACCACCTTCCACAGCCCGGCGCTTTCCACCACGGTGAAACCCAGGCCGCGCAGGGCGGCCAGGTAGTTGAGGTAGGCCTCGCGCGGCGTCACCGGCTGTTCGCTGTAGACCGTGATCTGGCCCTTGACGCGCGGGTCGATGATGAACTGGCGGTTCATCATCACGCCCATGGCCCGGGTCACGGCCTCGATGTCGGCGTTGACGAAGTTCAGGGTCACCGGCGTTGGCGCCTTGACGGCCGGGCCGCTGCCGCGCGGCTTGCTGGTGGCAGCGGGGCTCAGGGCCGGCGTGCTCAGCAGGGCCAGGGTCAGAAGGGAGACGCCAGCTTGCCGTCCCCGGGACGCGATGCGCGCTCGCTTGTCGTCGTTCATGCTCATCCGATCGAAAAGACGGACCGTGCGCCTTGGCGCCGGCCGATGATGTTCAGGAGGTTGTTCAGTGCCGCTTCGCGGCCCGGGGCGGCGGTCGCCTCCAGGGTGAAGCGTGGCTTGCCGGCCGTCAGCGTGCCCTGGCCGTTCAGCATCAGCGCGCCTTCCAGCGTGCTCAAGCTCATCTGGCTGGTGCCGCCGCCGGTTTCGCCGGGCGCCACCGGCTGGGCGCTGAGCGAAAAACGGTAGCTGCCCAGCGGCGCCAGGGTCGAGACGCGGGAGGACAGGTTCAGCAGGTCCAGGTCCAGCTGGCCGAACTGGCGCCAGCGTCCGCCCACCCATTCCAGGCGCAGATCGCGTGCACTCAGGCGCAGCGAGCCGCCCAGCTGCAAGGTGTTCCAGGGCGTGCCCAGGCCCGAGAGCAGGCCGGCCGGCAGGCGCGCCAGCCAGTCGCCGCCGCTGGCCACGGCCAGCTCGAAGCGGCCCCAGCCCGGGCGCAGCAGCAGCTGCAACTCGCCGTTGAGGCAGCAGTCCTGGCGCGCGTTCAGGGCCAGGCCCAGGCCTTTGAAGCCCATGGTCCAGCGAAGGCGGCCGGGCAGGATGGCTGCGTCGCGGCTGCCCGCGCCGCCGCTGAGCACCAGCACGCCGCTGCCGTTCCAGATGCTGCCGCGGCTGTCGGTGATCAGCACATGCTCGTTGCTGGCCGCGGCCAGGCCGCGCGCCAACCAGCTGGCCGGGGCGAAGGCCAGCAAGGCCAGGCTGGCGCCGAGCAGGGCGCCGGCCACGCTCCAGCGCCGCGGCAGGCCCTGGCGGCTGCGCTTGCTCTGCAAGTCCTGGCTGGGGCTGTCCTGCCAGTGGCTCAAGGGGCCGCCGGCCGAGGCGGCCTCGGGGGTCAGCGCTTTCTTGCGGCCGAAATTCAGCGAGAGGCTCATGGCGCCGAGCCTCCTTGCAGGCTCAGCACGATGCTGCCGTTGAAGCCCTGCGGGCTGCGCTGCAGCTTGGCCTCCAGCGGCCGGGCGCGGGCGGCGCTGCGCGCCTCGCCCAGCCAGGCTTGCAGGGCTTCGCTGCTGACGCCGTTGAGCATCAGCACGGCGCGGTCCCCGTTGATCTGCAGGCGGGCGGCCGGGCCCAGGTGTTCGCTGGCGGCTTGCAGCGCTTGTGTGGCCTGGGCGGCGGGCACGGTCGGCGCGGCGCGCAGCTCTTGCGCCTCCTGCGCCAGGGCTTGCATGTCTTGCAGCTGGCGCTCCAGGCTTTCGGCCTGGGCCGGCGCCTGGTTGAGGGTGCGCCAGGCCGGCTGCACGGCCACAAACCAGAGCAGGGCCAGGCCCAGCAGCAGGGCGATCAGCTGCGCGGCGTTGCGCTCGCGCTCGCCCATTTGCTGCCACTGCGCCTGGGCCTGGGCTTGCAGGCCGGCGAGGGCGGAGGGTTTCTTGTCGAAGCTCATGTCTTGGGCCCGGGCACGGCTTGGGAGGAGAGGGCGTTTCGGAGCGCCGCGGGGTTGGCCGGTGCATCGGCAGGCAGGCGGCTCAGGGTCAGCTGGCCTTCGCCGCTTTCCAGCTGCCAGCCTTCGCTGCGCAGCTGGCTGCGGAACTGCTGGATCTGGGCCTCGCTCCAGCCGGCGCTGGAGAGCTGCAGGCGGCCGGCCTCGAAGCTCAGGCTGTCCAGCGGGCCGCGGTCTTGCGGCCAGGCGGTGGCCGCGGCGGCCAGCAGGGTTTCAAAATCCTTGTCGCCGCTGCGGCCGGCCAGGGCGCGCAGGCCATCGATCTCGCGCTGCATCTGCGCCGGCGCATCGATCACCGCGCGCACATGCGGGAAGGTCTGGGTCAGGGTCTGGGTGATGGCGGCCCGCCGGGCCTTGAGCTGGGCGTTTTGCTGCCAGGCCACCAGGTTCAGGCCCAGCAGCTGCACGGCCACCAGGCCGGCCAGGCCGATGCGCACGGGCCGCCAGTTGCGCCGCATCAGGCCGCGCGAGAACTGGCGCAAGGCACGGATGCCGCGGGTGCGCGGCGCCAGCTCGAACTGGCGCAGGTTCCAGGGGCAGTCGATCACGGCCAGGGCGCGTTGTGCCGGGCTCAGCGGGGTGACGGCCGTGCCCAGCCAATGCTCGGCGGCGGCGGCCACCTCGGGTGCGGCGCTCCACTGCGAGCTTTGCACCAGGGTGGCGGGGAAGAGCTGGCGCGACAGGCTGCCTTCCAGCGGCAGATTGGTCACGCCCTCGGGGTGGCTCCAGCGCAGGGCCACGGGGTTGAATTCCTGGCCGGTGCTGTAGAAGTGGCCGCGCGGCGGGCTGTCGGGCCAGCTCAGCGGGCAGATGCGGTCGACCACGATTTGCGCCGCGTCGAGCAGGGCCAGCTGCTGCTGCAGCCAGGCACGTGAGCACACGGCCACCCAGGCGAGGTCACCGTCCTGGGCTTCGGCCTCGATGGCGAAATGCAGGCTCTCGGCGTCGTCCAGCAGCTGGTCTTCGAGCAGGCCGGCCAGGGCGCTGCGCATCTGCCGGCCGGCGCGTGGCAGGGTGACGCGCAGCCAGGAGACATCCGATTCGGCCGGGATCGCAATCACCGTGTCGGCATGGGGCAGCTGCGCCGCCGGCAGGCTGCCTTGCTCGCTGAGCTCGCGGCCATCGCTGCTGAGCACATAGTCGAAGTCGCGGCCCGCGGCGCTGGCGCCGTGGCCGAGGGTGGCCGCGCGGCCCAAACCGTCCACGGTCGTGGCCGGGCGGCCTTGGGCATGCAAGCGGCTGCGCGGGGGCAGAAACAGGAGCAGGGTACTCATGGAGTCAGGATGGCCTGGCGCATTCTAGGTGGCGTATTTTGCGGGATCATGTGGAATCAATCAGTTAGCGCTTATCTCTATAAAACCTGAGGTTCTGAGGCCTGCGTCTATCGGGCCAGGAAAACAGGCTCTGACAGATTCCAAGCGCGGTGTTTTCGGCGCCCTCAGGTGCCACGGCCCGGCGGTGTGGCGGCCGAGGTCACCTGGTTGACGCGCTGCCGCTCGACCACCAGCATGTCCAGATTGCGCCGCTGCACCAGGGCGCGCTCTTCCAGCACCCGTTCGTCCAGTCGCAGTCGGCCTCTGACCAGGAAGTAGGACGACTTCACATCGACCCGCTCCGAGCTCAGCGTCACGGTGCCGGGGAAAAAGCTGCTGGCGTCCTGCACCTTTTTCAGCGGCTGGCTCTGGCGGCTGCGCACCAGGCGCTCGGCCGAGGCCAGGTCCATGCCGTCGAACAGGGCGGCGATCACCTCGCGCGGCGCGGTGTTCAGATTGACGGGCGTGTTCTGGGGCAGCAGGGTCAGCACCGGGCGCAGGCGTTCGATGGTTTCCGGCGTCAGGCCAAACCAGGCCAGCTGGTCGAGGTTGCGCGGCGGCAGCGGTGGGTTTTTGCTGTCAGCGCTGCCGGTTTTGCTGGCGTCCTTGCTGCCGGCCTCGGCCGCCAGGCGCAGCTTGCGGATCAGGGTCTGCGCCGTGCCGGGCGGGGCACCGACGTTGTCGCACAAGCGCTCCAGCACCCGCTGTTCCTGCGCCGGCACTTCGTTTCCGCCGAGCAGGTGGCGCAGGTTGTACTGGGCTTGGGCGTCGTGCAGGCTGCCGGAGAGAAAGGCTTCGGGGCCGCTGTCCTCGGCATTGTTGGCATCGGCCGCCAGAAAGGTGGACAGGCGGGCCTCGGCCAGGGGCACGGCCCAGACCTCGCCCAGGTGGTCGACCGGCTCGTTGAGGTTGGCGCGTGCGTCCTCGCGCAGGATCAGGCGGGCCCAGTCGAGCACGCCTTGCAGAATCCAGGCCGACTGTGCGCGGGCGCGCTCGGCCGCCTCGATCTGCACCGCGCGGTACTGGCGCCAGACCATGGCCGAGGCTAGGCTGGCCACCAGGGCCACGATCAGCATGGCGGTCAGCAGGGCGGCGCCGCGCTGCCCCGTCGTCCGGGTGCGGCTCATGACTGCGGCCCCAGGATGATTTGGCGGGTCAGCTTGCCGTTGAAACCGCTGTCGGGCGCGAAGTCCAGCACCACGCGCACGCCGCTGGGCAGGACCTGGCGCTTGGGGCCGCTGTCATCCTTGTTGGCGCCCTCGCCCTTGCCCTCACCTTTGCCATTGCCGTTCCCCGAGGCTGGCGGCGCGATCGGCGGCGCGGCCTCGTTGCTGAGGTCGTCGCTGGATTGGGCATTGCTCCAGCCGTTGCCGCGGTAGAAATACAGCTGCCAGCCGCCGACGCCCTCGAGGGCGCGCAGCTGGCCGCGGTCTTGCGGCTGCAGGCGCGCGCTGCGCTCGAAGCTGTCGCTGAGCTCGGTGCTGCTCTGCACCACCGGGCCTTCCCAGCGCAGCAGGCGGCCCTCGCGCAAGCTCCACACCACCACCTGCATGCCCAGGGGCTGCTGGCGGGTCAGGCGCAGGGCAGCGCCGTCGAAGGCCAGGGCCGGTGCGGCGCCGCTGTCCTGCACGGCGCGCAGATCGGCCTCCCACTGCGCCATCACGGTTTGCAGGCGGGCGCTGTGGTCGAGGTGGGCCTGGGCGATCTCGCGGCTTTTGAGCAAGCTGTTGATGCCGCTCCAGGCCATCACCGACATCAGGCTCATGATCAAGAGGGCGACCATGACCTCGACCAGGGTGAATCCGCGTGCGCTCGGCTTTGGCGTCAGGCCTGGCATCAGAAGCGCCCCATGATGGTGGAGATGGTCAGCAGGTTGTGCTCGCCATCGGCGCTGACCAGGGCATCGACGCGGCGGAAATTGGGGTTGGGCGTGGGCCGCACGACCAGGCGGCCGCGGTAGCTCTGGCCGAACTGTTCGCAGGAAAACTCGCTGTCGCCGATGCCGGGGAACTGCTTGCCCAAGCGCAGCTCGGTCAGCTGGTTCTCGGCACACCACTGGGCCGCGCTCATCTCGCGCAGGCGGCTGGCGTTGTCGGTCAGCGCACCGGCGGCCTTGACGCCGGCTGCCAGGGTGATGGCGACGATGACCAGGGCCACCATCACCTCGATCAGGGTGAAGCCAGCGCTGGGCTTGGGCTGCAGGCGCTGCTTCATGGCGCCGGTGCCGGGCTGACGGTGAAGGGCGCCAAGCCATCGGTGCTCAGCAGCAGGCGTTTGGAGCCCAAGGTCAGCAGCAGCTGCTGCGGCCCGATCATGGGCTCGGGGCCCAGGCGCACGCTGCGGGCATTGGCGATCTGCACCGCCACGCCTTCGCCCAGCCAACGCCGCGGCAGCTGGATGGTGGGGGGCAGGCCGGCAAAGCGGAAATGGTCGCGCGCGTCCTGCTGCAGGGGCGCCCATTGCACATCAATGCCGGCGGCGCGGCTCTCGGCCCGCGCGGTTTCAAACAGGGCCACCAGGCGCTCGGCTTCGCGTTCGAGCTGGGCCTCGGCCGGGTCGCGCACGGCCATGCTGACGGCGGCTGAGGCGATGGCCACCATGGCCACCACCACCAGCAACTCGATCAGCGTGAAGCCGCGCTGCAGCCGGGTGCGCAAGTGGGGCTGCTTACTGCCAGGAGCCGATGTCGGCGTCATTGCCTTCGCCACCCGGGCGGCCGTCAGCGCCGAAGCTGTAGATGTCGATCTCGTTCTTCACGCCGGGGTTGGCGTACTGGTAGGGGTTCTTCCAGGGATCGAGCGGCAGCTTGTCGATGTAGGGCTTCCAGTTGGCCGGCGGCGTGCCGGTGGTGGGCTTGCGCACCAGGGATTCCAGGCCTTGTTCGCCGCTGGGGTAACGGCCGTTGTCGATCTTGTAGAGCTTGAGCTGCTGCATCAGATCGTTGATGGTGGCGCGCGCCGCCGTGACCTTGGCTTCATGCAGGCGGTCCATCACATTGGGCACGATCAGGGCGCCCATCAGCCCGATGATGAGGAACACGACCATGATCTCGATCAGGGTGAAGCCCCGGGCGAGGCGGCGAGAGTTCGTTGTATTCATGTGTGAACGTGACGGGCTGCGTGGTGAAGAGAAGGGTTAGCACCGGGGCGCGGGGCCTCGGCTCGTCAAAGCGCTTGAATCATAATCGCCTCATGCTTGCACGAATGATGGCTTTTCTGGTCTGGGGTTTGCTGGCTTGCGCCGCGGTCTATTGGCTGATCCAGCTGATGGCAAAACCCTTGTCGGCGCCGGCGCATGCGCTGGCTGTGGTCGAGCAGCGCAGCGCGAGCGCGGACCTGACCCGCCTGCTCGGTGCCGCCCCGGTGGCAGCGGCCGAAGCGCCACCCGTGGCCGAGAGCCGCTTCAGCCTGCTTGGCGTGGTGGCACCCAAGAATCTGCAAGCCAGCCAGGCCGGTGAGGGTGTGGCCCTGATCGCCGTGGACGGCGTGCCGCGCACGGTGCGCATCGGCGCGGTGCTGGAGGGGGAGTTGCGCTTGCTCTCGGTCGATGCCCGTTCGGCCCAACTCGGTCAAGGCGGCGCGGTCACACTGACTTTGAATCTGGCGCCGCCGCTGCCGGCCGCGACCGGCAGCCTGCCAACAGCCCAGGTGTCGCCGACCGTGCTCGGTGGTCAGCCCCATGTCATGGGCGAAGGCGCTGCGCCAGGCCAGCCGCCGTACCGGCCCACTTTGCCGCCCCCGGGCTCGCCGCAGCCTTTGCCGCAGCCGGGCGGCGTGGACGCCAACGGCCTGCCGACGCGCTGAGCGCCGGCCACCGGCGGGCTCACACCATCACGCGCTGAGGCGCGGATCGCCGCCGCTGTCGCGGTAGACGCCACCGCTCAAGGAATCGACGCCGCTGCCGGTGTTGGGCGGTCGTGCCTCGGCCAGATCGTGCAGATCGGTCAGCAGGGCGGCCGCAGCGCGGATCATGGGCCAGGCCAGGGTGGCACCGGTGCCATCGGCGCTGTCCATGCCTAGTTCCAGCAGGGCCGAGGCATGGAAGGTGGCCAGGGCTTCGTCCAGGCCGCGGTGCACATGGCTGCGGCAGAACACGGCGTAATCGGTCACCGGCGCTGCAATGCGTGCGGCCAGCTTGAGGGCGGCGCAGGCGGTGCTGCCGTCGACGATGATCAGGTGGCGTTTGGAGGCGGCCACCAGCATGGCGCCCATCATCACCGCCAGCTCGAAGCCACCGAAGGCCGCCAGCACCTCCATCGGATCGCTGACCTCACGGTGCCGCGCCTGCGCGGCATGGAGCACGCCGAGGATGTGGTTGAGCTCGTCCTGGCGCATGTCGGGGCCGGAGACCACGAACTCGCGCACTGGCAGGTCCATCAGCCGCGACAACACCAGGGCGGCACTTTCCGCCGAGCCCTGGCCCATGCTGGCGCAGGCCAGCACATTGCCGGGCAAGTTGTCCGAGATTTCCATGCCCACGCGCACACCGGCATGGGCTTGCTCCAGCGTCATGGCCGGGCCGGTGCGGGTGTTGCGGGTGCCATGGGCGATCTTGCGCGCCATCAGCCGGGCATGGGGCGGCAGCGATTCGGCAATGCCGCAGTCGACCACGGCCAGCTGCAGGCCTTGCAAGCGCGCGAACACCGAAACCGGCAGGCGGTTCTGCAGGGCCAGCTGGGCCTGTTCGCGCGTGCTGCGGCCCCATTGCTGGCCGATGCGATCGACCACCAGGCCATGGTCGGCCGCGAACAAGGCCAGCACCGGGTCGCGGAAGCGCGGGGTCAGCGAGTTTTGCACCAGGCCCAAGCGCACCGCCAAGGGCTCCAGCTCGCCCAGGCCGCCGGCAATGGCGGCATGCCGGTCGACGCGGTCGCGCAAGGCCTTTTCCAGCTCGGGATTGGCGGTGGGCGAGATCAGGGACTGGTTCAGGGACATGGGCAGTGTTCAGCTCACCCGGGGCGGGTGCGGGCGCTGGATTGTCGGGCCTGCGGGCCGGCCGGCGCATCCGCACTTGCCCTGCGCCTTTTTGGGGCGCCTGGGCCGGGTGTGGTCTGGCTTCGCCTCAGCGCAGGAAGAGCTGGTAGACCGGGTTGTTGCTCTCGTCTTCGAAAGGGTAGTTCAGCGAAGCCAGGAAGTCGCGCAGCGCCGCATTGTCGCCGCGCGGCACCTGGATGCCGACCAGGATGCGGCCGTAGTCGGCCCCCTGGTTGCGGTAGTGGAAGAGGCTGATGTTCCAGTCCGGGTGCATGGTGGACAGAAAGCGCATCAGGGCGCCGGGGCGCTCGGGGAAGATGAATCGGTAGAGCCGCTCGTTGCGCGCCAGCTCGGAGCGGCCGCCGACCATGTGCCGCAGATGCTGCTTGGCCAGCTCGTTGTCGCTCAGGTCCAGGGCTTCGAAACCACCCTTGGCGAAGGCGCGGGCCAGCTTGGCTGCCTCCTCGCGCTTTTGTGTGGCCACGCCGACCAGGATGTGGGCCTGGGCCGAATCCGAGATGCGGTAGTTGAACTCGGTCACGCTGCGCGGGCCCAGCAGTTCGCAGAAGCGCTTGAAGCTGCCGCGCTCCTCGGGGATGGTGACGGCAAACAGCGCCTCGCGGTGCTCGCCCACCTCGGCCCGCTCGGCGACGAAGCGCAGGCGGTCGAAGTTCATATTGGCTCCGCAGGTGATGGCGATGAAGGTCTGGCCCTTGCAGCCGTGGGTGGCCGTGTACTGCTTGACGGCGGCCACGCCCAGGGCGCCGGCGGGCTCCAGGATGCTGCGGGTGTCTTCGAACAC
>JAIXSD010000300.1 GCA_027484885.1 Rubrivivax sp. | reverse complement strand
TGGGTGGCCCTGCACATGCATGCCGGTGACGGCAATGTGCACACCAACATCCCCGTCAATTCTGACAACTACGAGATGCTGCAGACGGCGCATGAGGCGGTGGGCCGCATCATGAAGCTGGCGCGCAGCCTGGACGGCGTGATCTCGGGCGAGCACGGCATCGGCATCACCAAGCTCGAGTTCTTGAGCGACGCCGAGCTGGCCGACTTTTCCGACTACAAGCTGCGCGTGGACCCCGAAGGCCGCTTCAACAAGGGCAAGCTGCTACGCCCGAATGCCTCCACCCACGGCACTTTCGCCGACCTGACCAATGCCTACACGCCGAGCTTTGGCCTGATGGGGCATGAGTCGCTGATCATGCAGCAGAGCGATATCGGTGCCATCAGCGACAGCATCAAGGACTGCCTGCGCTGCGGCAAATGCAAGCCGGTCTGCGCCACCCATGTGCCGCGCGCCAATCTGCTTTATTCACCGCGCAACAAGATCCTGGCCACCTCGCTGCTGGTCGAGGCCTTCTTGTACGAAGAGCAGACCCGCCGCGGCATCTCGATCAAGCATTGGGAAGAGTTCGAGGATGTGGCCGACCACTGCACGGTCTGCCACAAATGCGCCAATCCCTGCCCGGTCAAGATCGACTTCGGCGATGTGACCATGAATATGCGCAATCTCTTGCGCAAGATGGGCCAGAAGAGCTTCCGCCCCGGCAATGCCGCGGCCATGTTCATGCTCAATGCCACCAACCCCGAGACCATCAAGATGGCCCGGGCCGCCATGGTGGGCGTGGGCTTCAAGGCCCAGCGTCTGGCGCATGATGTGCTGAAGACTTTTGCCAAGAAGCAGACCGAGGCCCCGCGCGCCACCCTGGGCCCGGCGCCGATCAAGGAACAGGTCATTCACTTCATCAATAAGAAGCTGCCCGGCGGCCTGCCCAAGAAGACAGCGCGGGCGCTGCTGGACATCGAGGACAAGGACTACGTGCCCATCATCCGCAACCCGGCCGCCACCACGGCCGAGACGGAGGCCGTGTTCTATTTCCCCGGCTGCGGCTCCGAGCGCCTCTTTTCACAGGTCGGCCTGGCCACGCAAGCCATGCTCTGGCATGCCGGCGTGCAGACCGTGCTGCCACCGGGTTATCTGTGCTGCGGCTACCCGCAGCGCGGCTCGGGTCAGTTCGACAAGGCCGAGAAGATGATCACCGACAACCGGGTGCTCTTCCACCGCGTCGCCAACACGCTCAACTACCTGGACATCAAGACCGTGGTGGTGTCATGCGGCACCTGCTACGACCAGCTGCAGGGCTACAAGTTCGAGGAGATCTTCCCCGGCTGCCGCATCATCGACATCCACGAGTACCTGCTGGAGAAAGGCATCACGCTCGGCTCCGACAAGAGTTACCTCTACCACGACCCCTGCCACAGCCCCATGAAGCTGCAGGAGCCGATGAAGACGGTCAAGGCCCTGGTCGGCGACAGCGTGGTCGAAAGCAAGCGCTGCTGCGGCGAGAGCGGCACCCTGGGCGTGACCCGGCCGGACATTTCGACCCAGATCCGTTTCCGCAAGGAAGAAGAGCTGCGCAAGACCGAGGCCCAGCTGCGCGAGAGCGGCAAGGTCGCGGCCGCCGAGAACCTCAAGATCCTGACCAGCTGCCCGAGCTGCCTGCAAGGTTTGAGCCGCTACGGCGGCGACCTGCAGAACGGCCTGCTCGAAGCCGACTACATCGTCGTCGAAATGGCCCGCCAGATCCTCGGCGAGGACTGGATGCCGCAGTATGTGGCCCAGGCCAATAACGGCGGGATTGAGCGGGTTCTGGTCTGATGCCGTGAGCCGGTGAGTGGCTCACCGGTTCCTGGAGGCTGTTCCGCCGTGCCTCACTCGGCGGACAGCTTGCGCTCCCGAATCAAGCGGTGCCAGGTCAGGGTTTCCTGCTGAACAAATCGGCCCAGGCTGGCCGCGTCGCTGGGGGTCACTTCGAGGCCGAATTCTTCCAGCCGCGCCTTCGGCTCAGGCAGCTGCAGGGCCCGGCTGAGCTCGGTGCTCAGGCGTGCCGTGATCGCCTCGGGTGTGCCGCGGGGCAGGAACAGGCCTTGCCAGGCCGAGACATCCACGCCCTTGAGGCCCAGCTCGTCGAAGGTGGGCACATCGGGCAGCTGCGCGACGCGCTTGCCGCTGAGCACGGCCAGGGCGCGCAGCTTGCCGCTGCGGATCTGCGGCAGGCCGGCGGCGGTGTCGAGGATGGCCATGGGCACCACGCCGGCCAGCAGGTCTTGCACCGCATTGGCCGTGCCGCGGTAAGGCACATGGACGATGAAGCTGCCGCTGCGCTCCTTGAGCATTTCCATGGCCAGGTGGTGCGGGCTGCCCACGCCGGGTGAGGCGTAGCTGAACTTGCCCGGGTTCTTCTTCACATCGGACAGCCATTGGCCCACGCTGCTGAAGCCGGCCTGCGGGTTCACCACCAGCAGCAGGGGGAAGCGGGCCATCAGGCCCACGGGTTGCAGGTCGCTGGGCGCGTAGGCCAGCTTTTTGTACATGGCGCTGTTGAAGACCATGGCACCGTTGTCACCGCTGAGCCAGGTGTAGCCGTCGGCGGGTGATTTGGCCGCGGCGTCGGTGCCGATGCTGCCCCCGGCGCCGGGCCGGTTGTCGATGATGATTTGCTGGCCCAGCTGCTTGCTCAGCTGCGGCGCCAGCTGGCGGGCCAGAAAGTCCGAGCCTCCGCCGGCCGGGTAGGCCACGATCCATTTGATCGGGTGGGCGGGCCAGCTGCTGGCGTTGTTGCCGTTTTGCGCCCAGCTGCTGCCGCCGCTGCCCAGCAGGGCCAGGCCGGCCAGCGCCGCCAGGGCTTGGTTCCAGCGTCGCCTCGGCGTGTGCGGGCCGCCAGGGTTCTTCTTCGTCATCGGGGTCTCCTCATCTGCATTGCTACAGTCGGCGCATCTTAGTCAGCCCAGGCTCGCCGATATGTCCGCCCCTCTCAGTGATTGCCCTTTGTGCCGTGATGCGCTGCTCGATGCGCCCGAGCCCGGTGTCGAGCTGATCCTGCAGCGTCCGCGCTACCGCGTCGTGCGGGTGCTGGATGCGGATTTCCCGGCCTTCTACCGCGTGATCTGGCAAGCCCATGTGGCCGAGTTCAGTGATCTGGCGGCGCCCGATCGCCTGCTGTGCATGGAGGCGGTCACGGCGGTCGAGCAGGCCTTGCGCAGCCAGCTGCAGCCCACCAAGGTCAATCTGGCCAGCCTGGGCAATGTGGTGCCGCATCTGCACTGGCATGTGATCGCGCGATTTGATTGGGACACGCATTTCCCCGCGCCCATCTGGGCGGCGGCCCAGCGCGGCGCCGATGCAGCCCGCCTGGCGGCCCTGCGCAAAGCCCTGCCGGCCCTGGATGCCGCGGTGCTGCAGGCGCTGGAGTCGCTGCCGGGCTGAAGCGTCGACGTCTGTGTGCGGCGTTTGCGTACGGCGACTGGCTGGCCTGCTGCCCCTGCAAATGTCGCCTGAAATCGGCCGCTCTGCCTAGCCCCGGAATGCCCCCATGGGCCGCGCCCAGCCCCGCCCTAAACTCGGTGAAAACCTCACAAAAACACAGTGGGTGGGCGGGCGAGACAAGAACGGTTGGGTCTGCGATGGCAGTAGAAGCGGATGCGCCCGGCGCTCCTGATGGGAGCGGCGCGCTTGACGGGTTTTCCTTGGCGCAGGCTGAGGCCTTGGTCGAGGCCGAGGCTTTCGATGCGGCGCTGCAGCACACGCGGGCCTTGCTGGATCGCCTGGCGGGCCGCGAGGCCGAGCCGGCGGTGGCCGAGCTGGCGCGCCGCATCTACCAGCTGCGGGGCGACTGCCTGACACGGCTGGATCGCTTCCCCGAGCTGCTGGCCGATTGCGCGGCCCGCATGGATCTGCTCTCGGTCGATCAGGCCTCGGTGCAGCGGGCCGAGCTGATGATCAAGATGTCCTTCGCGCATGCCAATCTGGCCATGCCCGAGCAGGCCTTGCGCTCGGCCCATGTGGCCTTGCAGGACGCTCTCAATCTGGGCCAGCGCCTGCTGGCCGCCCAGGCCCTGGAGCGCCTGGCCATGGCCTACCTGTCCATGGGGGACGGCGTGGCTGCCGAGCGTTTCATGTTCGAGGCGCTGGAGCACAGCGATACCAGCAGCCCGCCGCAAGAGCGCCTGCGCCGTGTCTCCAATGCAGTGCATCTGCTGTGCACCCTGCACGATGCCTACCTGGACATGGGCTTGCCGGCCTTGGGTGACTCGGTGCTGGCCCGGGCGCAGGGCCTGCCGGCCAAGGCCGAGGCGCTGCTGCCCACGGTGCCTGGCCGTTACCTGGTGTGCATGTGGCAGGCCAATCTGGCGCGCTGGTTGCGCCGCCGCGGGCAGCGGGACTACGCACGGCGCGCTTTTGAAGCCTGCCTGGCCCAGGCGCAGCGGGAGGACTGGCATGCCGTCAGCCGGCCGGTGCAGCTGGAACTGGCGCTGATGGCCGAGCAGGGCGGTGATTTGCAGGCGGCGCTGGCGCTGCTGCGCGCCCTGTTCGAGCCCGAGAGCTTGCGTGTGCGCGATGTGGTGGCGCTGCCGGCCTATCGGATGCGCGAGCGCGTCTGCCGCCTGCTGGGCCTGGCTGCCGAGGCCGATCAGGCTGCTGAGCGGCGCCGCGCCCGCCAGGCGGCGCGCCACCAGGCGGTGCTGGAGGCCGCGGCGCACAACCACCACCATGGCCAGCTCATCCTGTCCACCCTGGCGGCGGCCGAGCGGCAGCGGGTGGATGCCGAAATCCAGCGCCTGCGCAGCCAGCA
>JAIXSD010000598.1 GCA_027484885.1 Rubrivivax sp. | reverse complement strand
CGCGCCGCATGGTGCTTTGGATGCCCACCAGGGCCACCATCCCGAATGCCATGATGAGCATGGCGACCAGGGCCTCAATCAAGGTCACGCCGCGGACACTGCGGCGGTCGGCTGGGCTGGGGTGAGTGTGTTGGAGAGAGCTCATGTCCTCAGTTCCACCAGCTGCCCGGCACGCGCACAAAGCTGCCCGTGCGGTTCTTCAAAGCATCAATGATGCTGGGTTGGTACCAGATGTCGACATTCCCGGCGACGGTCAGGTTGCCCTCGGCCATCAGCGCGCCATTGAGGAGGGAGAGCGCGCCAGGCCCGTTTTCCCACAACACATCGCCCTTGGCGTAAAGGAGCCCTGTCAATTGCATGGGGCCGTCCAGTTCCAGTGCGCCATTCACCACCACCACCATGGGGCTGCTTGCTGAGCCCAGGGTAATGTTGCTGGCCAGCACCATAGGCCCGTCGACCCAAGCCATACGCACGCCGCGGTTGTACTCAGCCAGCAAGGTGGCCGCACAGTCTGTGTCCGGGCAGGTCACTTTGCGCATGGCGGGTTGGTTGATGTAGCTGTTCATCGACATGCCAAAGTGCATGGAGAAAAAACGCCCCGGATTGGTGGTGGTGGCCGCCAGCGTTGCGTCATTGCTGATCACCGCCAGCGGGCCGGGTGTGCCGGGGATGCTGTCGAGTCGGCTGTTGTCCAGCCCAGCCGCGGTTCCTCCGGCGACGAGCAGCATGCCGTTGCTGCCGGGGGCGCTGTTGTGCAGCCCCAGCCCCGAAGCCCCGGCGATCACGCCGCCGGCCAGGGTGAGCGGTGCCGCAGGCGGCATCTTCAAGGCGCTGAGCAGGGCATAGTCGGCCTCGATCCAGGTGTCGGCGAGTTGCTTCTCGCGCCGCACGTTCAGTGCATCGCAGTCCAGCGACCGCGTGCCGTCTGCATTCAGTGTGGTTGAACTCGTCGAACAGGCCTGGACACGCATGCGGATCACACCTGGCCGGCGCGCATCTGCTCGAGTTTGCGGCATCAGCCTGACCCGGAAATTGGGCTGCATCGCAGTGGCTGCCGGCACGCCACCGTTCACGGTCCATGTGCTCAAGGCAGGGCAGCGGCACTGCCAACCTTGGCCGGCCACCAGAGAACAGTCGGCTGTGTTGGTGGTGCTGGCCAGGACGCGAAGCTTTTGAGTGCTTGCATCCGTGCCCAGATACCGGTCGCGGAAGCGATTGGCGCCCGGCGTTGCATCGGGCAGGCAGGCGTTGTCGATATTGAGCCCATTCAGTTGGGCTTCGGTCCATTCCACGCCGGCATCGGCTGCTTCCATCGCAATGCCGGCGCGGTAGTAGTTGCTGGCAATGCGTTGCTCGAAGATCAGATTTCGGTTGGCAAAGGCTGCCACCATGGCCATCACCAGAAACAAGACCATGACCACGACCAAGGTGGCCGCACCGGCCTGTGATCGGCGCAGGCGCAAGGGGCGATGAATGCTGCGGTTCTTCATGCGGGAACCGGGCAGCTGCCAACGACGCCGTCATTTCTGATTCGGCCGCTGAGTTGAACTTTGCGAACGACGCTGCTGTCATGCACTGCTTGGCCGACCAAGGTAATGTTCACTTGGCGCACCTGCAGGCTCGGGCACACTGTGCCTGCCGGGCAGGGGGCATCGCAGAACTCCTGGAGTGCTAGGTCCTGGCTTTGCAGGTTGACCTGAAAACTCGTCACGGTGAGGGTGGCGGGGTCTGTCAAGGGCTGCCATGCCGTTCCGAGGCGAATCTTCAGAACACCGTCGTCCAGCTTGAAGCCAAAGCGCTCGTTGGTGTCGACCGCGCTGTCTTCAGGGTTGGTGTAGGCATAACTGTTGTCGCGCTCGTCAAAATGCCGGGAGTATTGATACTCCAGCTTGCCGCTTTGCGCGTCACCCGTAGTGCTGACGTTGGCATAGGGATTTGGGGCCGGTGCAGCAAAGCTTCCTTCAGCCCAGACCCCGTTTTGGGGCATGGCCCAGAAACCGGCGCGCCGCATGTCTTTGAGCATCAAGTCGCCCGCGGCGCGCAAATCTTGCTGCAGCTGGGTTTCCAGAACCAGCAATTTGTGCTCCTTGAGCTGGGTGGTCATCATCAAGCTCGCCGCAGCCACCACGATCATGCCGACCGTGATGCCCACCATGAGCTCGATCAAGCTCAGTCCGCGCTGCCGGCGGCCACCCAGCCTGAGGCTGTGGCGATTCAGTTGCTGCTTGCCGGACATGTTTGGTAACCAGGGATGTTGCTGCTGCCGCTCGGAGAGCAGGTGATCACGCGGCCGGCCGCATTGGTTTTGACCATCAGGGTCGCGCCCCGAGAACCTGCCACGGTGACAAAAAAGTTGGGGTCTGACGGCGTCAGTCTGGGCGCGATGAAGCTGAAGGGGTTGTCCGACTGGCTGGGCGTCATCGTCACGCCCAGAGACCGTTGCAATTGGTTGAGTTTGAGTTCGTACGCGGTCGAGAACCCGCCGCCGCAACTGGTGCCGGCTGCACGGCGGCAGTCGCAGGTGCCGATGCCCGACAGGTAAGTGATGGAGTAGCAGGTCAGGTTGGTGTCGCTGTTGAAACGTATCAGAACGTTTTCAGCGCGCATCGCTGCCTCGGTGCGGGCATAGGCCAGATCGGTGGCCAGTTCAGCGGCCACGGCTTCCACACGACGCCGGTTGATGAAATCTGCCAAGGACGGCGCGGCCAATGCCAGCAAGACACCCAAGATGGCCACGCCGACCAGCAACTCGACCAAGGTAAAGCCACGGCTCTGCTGTGCGCGCGAAACAGGGTTCAACGGGCGCACCCTCTGTGGCAAACAAAAGTCGAACGAGGCCATAGATCGTGGGTAGAGGCTTGGGTGGCGCGTCATTTGGGCCAGCATTGAGAATTGCTCACGCCGGACGAATCACTCGCCAAGTAGTAAAGCTGTCCGCCACGAACCTGGACAGAGAGGGTGGCGCATTTGAGGTCATTGCTCTGCGGGCTGCCGCTCGCGGTGGTCGCGGTGACGGTGTAGCCGCTGTCGAAGTTCACATTGGGTGCGGTCCCAACGCCCACCAGGCTGAGTGTGTAGTGGCCAGCGCTGGTCAGGTTGCTGGGAAAGTTGAGGCCCAAATCTGAAAAGCTGCTGGCGTAGGCGCTGCGGTTTGCGCGCCAGCGCTCCTGGGCTTGGGTGACTTGGGACAAAGCGTTGATGGCATCCGAGCGCCGGCTGCGATTCATGTATTCGCGGTAGCTGGGCAGTGCGACAGCCATCAGGATGCCGACGATGGCAACCGTGATCATCAATTCGATCAGCGTGAAGCCTTTCACGGATCGCGGGGTTTGAGCAGGGCCCAGAGATGAGATGGCGGTGGATGACATGGCTGGATTATCGAAATGCATCGCCACCCGCTTGTCGCTCCTGATGCCGCCGGTCGGCGAAGCTCCACCGCTTGTCGCCCTCCACTTATTCGAGGGGGGGCGGGTAATCAGCAGGTCGGGAGACCTGAGTGCGCCGCGCCAGGTGCGCAGCTCCGGACCCGCCCGGCGATGCTGATCACATGGCGAATGATCTCGCCGTTGCGGTGGCGGATGTCGATGCTGCCAGTGCTGCTGGTTGTGCCCTGGCGAGGGCTGAAGCTGAGGTTGTTTACATTGGCCCGGACGCTGAGCTCGCCTCGGGTGGGGAACCAGGCCGATTTCACGACTTGCCCGCTGCCAGAACACATCGCTTGCCCGGATTCGTCGCAGCTGCAGGAGGCGCTGGGGCCAGCGTGGAGCACGTAGCAGGACCCCGTGGCGTGGCTGCTGAATTTCATGTGCACGGTATCGCCCTGAGCCACAGCTTCGCTGCGGGCCTGTTGGAGGTCGGTCATCACCGTCTGAGCGGTGCCGTTCAGGGCTTGGCGCTGCTTGAGCTTGCCGAGAGCCGGCACGGCTTGCGAGGCCACGATGGCCGAGATCAAAAGGCTGAGGCCGGCTTCAATCAGCGTGAAGCCTGCTTGCGGTGTCCGGCTGCGGTGTGCCTGCATGATCCAACTCCTGGTGTTCATCTCGATGAACACAATCTAGGAGGCGCAGGCCTGAATCTCTGTCACTCCGAGGTGGGAGTGGGCTCCCTCTTTGGTGGGGGATGGTGGTTCGACACCGTGTGGCGCTAAAAGTGGCTCAGATCTCGCGGATCAGCTGGCGGAACTCGTCCACGTCTTCGAAGCTGCGGTACACCGAGGCGAAGCGGACGTAAGCCACTTTGTCGATACGCTTGAGTTCGCGCATGACCAGCTCGCCGAGCTTGGTCGAAGGTAGTTCGCGGGCTCCGCTGGTCAGCAGGGCTTCTTCGATGCGCAGCAGGGCCGCGTCGATCTGTTCAATGCTGACCGGGCGCTTGCGCAGCGCCAGTTGCATGGACGCGCGAACCTTGCGGGAGTCAAAGTCCGCGCGCGTGCCGTCTTTCTTGACCACCACAGGCAAGGCGATTTCGGCACGCTCGTAGGTGGTGAATCGCTTGTCGCAGCCCAGGCAGCGGCGCCGACGGCGCACCACATCGCCCTCATCCGATTCCCGTGTCTCAGCGACCTGGGTTTCTCCATGATTGCAAAAGGGGCAGCGCATCGGCGTGTCGTGCCTGGATCAGGCTCAGCGGTAGACCGGGAAGTCGCGCGTCAGCGCGGCGACCTTCTCGCGGACGGTGGCGAGGTTGGCTTCGTCGTGCGGCTTGTCCAGTACATCGGCGATCAGGTGGGCGGTGGCGCGCACTTGTTCTTCCTTGAAACCACGCGTGGTCATGGCCGGCGTGCCCAGGCGGATGCCGCTGGTGACCATGGGCTTTTGCGGATCGTTGGGGATGCCGTTCTTGTTGCAGGTCATGTGGGCCGCGCCCAGGATGGCCTCGGCTTCCTTGCCCGTCAGATTCTTGGGGCGCAGGTCCACCAGCATGACATGGCTCTCGGTGCCGCCCGAGACGATGCGCAGGCCGCGTTCGATCAGGGTGTCGGCCAAGACCTTGGCGTTCTTGACGACTTGGGCCTGGTAGGCCTTGAACTCGGGCGTCAGCGCTTCCTTGAAGGCCACGGCCTTGCCGGCGATGACGTGCATCAGCGGGCCGCCTTGGATGCCGGGGAAGATGGCCGAGTTGATCTTCTTCGCAATGGCTTCGTCATTGCACAAGATGATGCCGCCTCGCGGGCCGCGCAGGCTCTTGTGGGTGGTGGAGGTCACCACATCGGCATGCGGGACCGGGTTGGGGTAGACGCCGGCGGCGATCAGGCCGGCGTAGTGGGCCATGTCCACCATGAAGTAGGCGTCGATTTCCTTGGCGATCTTGCCGAAGCGCTCGAAATCGATGCGCAGGCTGTAGGCCGAGGCGCCGGCAATGATCAGCTTGGGCTTCTTCTCACGGGCCAGGGCTTCCATGGCGTCGTAGTCGATCTCTTCCTTGGCGTTCAGGCCGTAGGAGATGACGTTGAACCACTTGCCGCTCAT
>JAIXSD010000690.1 GCA_027484885.1 Rubrivivax sp. | reverse complement strand
TGGGCCAAGCTGGAGCCGCACCACGGCTACACCCTGAGCTTCCAGATCGAGTTCGACAACCCGGCGGTGTCGGCCACCGGCCAGCAGTATGTCTTCGACATGGGCTCGGGCCAGTACAAGAAGGAAATCGCCCGCGCCCGTACCTTCGGCATGACCAGCGACATCGAGCTGATGCGCAGCCGCGGCCTGACCCTGGGCGGCTCCATGGACAACGCCATCGTCGTGGACGACTACCGCGTGCTCAATGCCGACGGCCTGCGCTACGACGACGAGTTCGTCAAACACAAAATCCTCGATGCCATCGGCGATATGCAGGTGGCCGGCTACCCGCTGCTGGCGGCCTACACCTCCTTCAAGGGCGGCCACGCGCTGAACAACAAGCTGGTGCGTGCCCTGCTGGCTGATGCCGAGGCTTACGAGATCGTCACCTTTGAAGACGCGGCACGCGCGCCGCAGGGCTTTGCGCAGCTGGCGCCGGCCTGGTGATGTGTGCGCCATGCTGCGGCCGCTGCGCGTGATGCGCTGGAAGCGCCGCCCTGGAGTTTGCCCATGATGATGTTTCGCCTGGTCGCCGGCTTGCTGATGTTTGCCGGCATCGTCAGCTTCGCCCTCTACATCGCCACCGGCCAGGTGGTCTGGCGGCGGCGCGGCCTGGTCATCGTCAAGTGGACGCTGCTGGCCGTGCTGGGCTTTTTTGCGGTGCTCATTCTCGAGCGCCTGGTCCTCATGCTTTGAGGGGGCACGCCCGGCACGACGCGCGTGCCGGGCGGTGGCGTGGCGGCCTGCCGCTTACTGCGGCGTGTAGCTCACGGTCAGCTGGTAGTTGCCTGCGGTGTAGCCCTTTAGCAGGACATAGACATCGCTGTTAGCTGTGGCGGGAACGCTGCAGGTCTCGGTGGCGGTGCTGCCGTCGCTCTTGCAGTCGTAGCTGCTGGTGGTGGGCACGCTGCCTTTCTTGACGTACAGATCGATGTCGCCGGTGCCGGTGGTGCTGGCCTTGAGCGTGCCGCCGGCCTTGAGCTTGAAGGGGCCGAAGCTCTTGGTCTGGTTCTTGGTCAGGCTGCCGCTGAAGTTCTCCACCTTGTCGGTGGGCGGCGGTGTACCGGGGCCGTCTGCACCCAGCTCCACCGCATAGGCCAGGGCCATGCGGGCGAACTTGAGCGAATGGTCGGCGTTGTTGCCGGTGTTGGCGTAGGTGTCGTTGGCGGTGTGGATGTAGGGGTTGTCCGCTGCGAACGAGGACTCAAACGGCATGGTCGCGAAGTAGCCCTGCGCGTTCCAGCTGGCGTGGTCCGAGCAGGCATAGCCGCAGCGGTCGGTGCCGATCTTGAGCGTGGGCAGGTAGGTCTTGATCAGGTTGGTGACGAAGGTGTTCTGGCTCGCATCGGTGTAGTCGGTGAAGATGTAGATGTCGTTGGCTGCGCCCTTGTAGTTGGTCATGTCCAGCTGCATCACGCCCACCACATTGGTGTTGGCCGCGGCAAAGCTGCGCGCAATCTCGGCCGAGCCGCGCAGGCCCACCTCCTCCGCGGCATAGGCCATGAACTTGATGCTGCGCCGAGGCTTGAAGTTATTGGCCACCAGGGTGCGGATGATTTCTGTCAGGCTGGCGACGCCGGAAGCGTCGTCATCGGCGCCGGGTGCGCGCGTGCTTTCACCCGTGCTGGAGCCGGCGATGGAGTCCAGATGGGCGCCCAGCACCACGACCTGAGAGCCGTTGTCCGTGCCCTTGAAGGTCAGGATGACCGATTTCTGCGGCCAGCTGGCGTGGGTGAATTGCTCCACCGTGATGTCGCTGCGGCCATTGGCCAAGGTGGTCCAGCGGTTCTTCAGCCAGGTCGAGGCATTGGTGCCGCCGCTGGTGGTGTAGTAGCGGTTGGTGTTGGCCGAGAGGTCGAGAATGGTTTGCCCGATATTGCTTGCCTGCATCTGCGAGAGCATGGGCGTGACCAGGGCTTGCTGGTCGATCACATAGCTGGGGCGGGTGGCAGCCACCAGGGGCTGCATGGGCCGGCTCAGGGCGTTGAGGCTGCGCAGGCCCTCGGCCTGGCTGGCGTGGAACATATAGCCGCCGCAGCGCTTGAGCTTTTCATGCACGGCCGCCGAGAGCTCGCTGAGCAAGGCCTCTTCGACCTCGATCAGGTGCACCTGCTCGGCCGGGCGGGCGCCGGTGGCATCGACGACGCCGGTGGCTTCGCTGGCGGATGAATCCATCGCGCCGCTCCGCGAAGCCAAGGCCTTGACGCTGGCGGCCGGCTTGGCGCTGGGGTGCACCTTCTGCAGCTCGCGGAAGGCAGCGTCGCCCAGGCTGATCCAGACCTTGTTGCTGCTGTTGGCGGCGGCCGGTGCCGTGGTCTGTTTTGAGGACTTGGCGGGCGACGTGGCGTCATGGGCGCTGCTGCTCAGCGGCAGGCCGGCCAACAGGACGAGGCCGGCCAGGGCCGGGGCCAGGCGAACCTGGAAACGAGGGGGCGTGGACATGGTGAAAGTCTCCTTGTGGGGATGTGGCGCTGGCGGTTGCCGGCGAGCGCGCCGTGGGTGGGGCGGGGCTTCGCGAGGGATCGTTGGCACCGCGTTTCGGCCGGTTTCGGGTTTGAAACCGTTCGAGCGCGCAACCATCTCGCCAACGCCCGGCGCCTGAAATTGGGGCGAATGCGGATGTCAGTTCTTACAGCTTGTGCGGAAGCCGCCCGTAACTAGGATTCGCTCCCACTGACCGGCCGCCCTTGCGGGCAGCCGGCCCGGGACCTGGAGTCGAAACGGCTTGGCAGGCGGGTTGAAACGGTCAGACGGTAAGGGGCATGGCCTTGCGATCCAGGGTTTGACCTTGCCGGCCCGCAGCGCTGCTTTTGGCGCTGCAGGGTCCACAAGCAGAAGAGGGCCGACAAGCCCTCGAAAAACCTAGGAGTCGAACCACCATGCAAGCAACTTTCAAACTCTTGGCCCGCAGCGCACTGCTGGCCGCCGCCGCTTCACTGGCCTGCCAGGCCATGGCGGCTGACCGCGTCGAACTCGAGGGCGCTGACCTGGCACGTGTCGGCCTGGTGGCCGCCCGCGGCGTCACCGGCCCGGCTGCTTTGGGCCTGGCTGCCGACGAGCTCAAGCCCCTGCGCAGCCAAACCTATGCCAGCGGCCTGGTGGTCACCCGCTATGAACAGCACTACCAGGGCGTGCCCATCTGGGGCGAGGCCGTGGTTGAGCATCTGCCCAAGGGCAGCCGTACACCCAGCTTCTCGGGCGCGCTGGTTCGCAACATCAACCAGGACTTGGGCCATGTGCAGCCCAGCCTGAGCGAGCAAGCCGTGCTGGCCGTGGCCAAGAGCCGTGCCAAGGACGCCTCCAAGGTGGGCAAGACCAGCAACGAGCAGGTCAAGCTCTTCGTCAAGCTGAACGAGCGCAATGTCGCCCAACTGGTCTACCTGGTCTCCTTCCTGACCAGCCACGGCGATGAACCCAGCCGTCCGCACCTGCTGATCGACGCCAACAGCGGCGCCGTGCTTGAGCAGTGGGAAGGCCTCAACCACGCCAACGCCACCGGCCCCGGCGGCAACACCAAGACCGGCAAGTACGAGTACGGCACCACCTACGGCCCCCTGGTCGTGACGGCCGATTGCCAGATGAACAGCGGCAACGTCATCACCGTCGACCTGAAGGGCGGTACCAGCGGCAGCACGCCCTTCAAGTTCACCTGCCCGCGCAATGAGTACAAGCTGACCAACGGCGCCTACTCGCCCCTGAATGACGCGCATTACTTCGGCAATGTGGTCTTCAATATGTACCAAGGCTGGTTCAACATCCGCCCGATCAGCCAGACCCTGTACATGAAGGTGCACTACGGCAGCAGCTACGAAAACGCCTTCTGGGACGGCTCGGCCATGCACTTCGGTGACGGCAAGACCACGTTCTTCCCCCTGGTCTCGCTGGATGTGTCGGCGCACGAAGTCAGCCACGGCTTCACCGAGCAGAACTCGGGCCTGGTCTATTCCAACCAGTCGGGCGGCATGAACGAAGCTTTCTCCGACATGGCCGGTGAAGCCGCCGAGTACTTCATGAAGGGCACGAACGACTGGCTGGTCGGCTCGGAAATCTTCAAGGGCACTGGCGCTCTGCGTTATTTCGCCAACCCGACCCAGGACGGCCGTTCCATCGACCACGCCAGCAAGTACTACAACGGCCTGGACGTTCACCTGTCCAGCGGTGTGTACAACAAGGCCTTCTACCTGCTGGCCACCAAGCCGGGCTGGAACACCCGCAAGGCTTTTGAAGTGATGGTCGATGCCAACCGCCTGTATTGGACGGCCAGCAGCACCTTCAACCAAGGCGCTTGCGGCGTCGAGAAGGCCGCCACCGCTCGCGGTTATGCCACGGCCGATGTCACCGCTGCCTTTTCGGCTGTGGGTGTCAGCTGCGGCACCACCCCGCCGCCGGCCACCATCCCGCTGACCAAGGGCGTGGCCAAGACCGGCATCAGCCTGGCCAAGGGTGCCAAGCTGACCTACACCTTGGTGGTTCCCACGGGTGCCAAGAACCTGACCTTCAAGCTCTCGGGTGGCTCGGGTGATGGCGACATCTACCTGAAGTTCGGCTCCGCACCGACCACCACCAGCTTCGAGCTGAAGTCGGACGGTTCGACCAACACCGAAACCATCACCGTGGCAGCCCCCAAGGCCGGTACCTACTACCTGCTCTTGAACGCGTACTCTGCCGTCACCAACACCAGCCTGGTGGCCAACCACAACTGAGTCTGAAGG
>JAIXSD010000701.1 GCA_027484885.1 Rubrivivax sp. | reverse complement strand
CTGATCACCCTGCCCTTTGTCACCCACAGCCAGACCTTCCAGCGCTTCGAGTCGCCCTTCTTCATGCTGGGCTGGGGCATCTCCACCTACGACGCGCTCTACGGCATGCAGGCCTGGGGCCACACGCGCACCAGCGGCGCCGACGGCAACTTCAATTTCGGCAAGGTCAGCGACGCCAAGCTCGATGCCCTGATCGAGCAGATCAAGTTCGAGCCCGATGTGGCCAAGCGCAATGCCCAGATCCGCGCCGCCCTGCTGCGCCTGCGCGACGAGCACCTGTTCATTCCCCTGCACCACCAGGTGCGCCCCTGGGCGATGAAGCCGGGCGTCGAGACCTTGCACCGCTCGAACGACCAGTTTGAGGGGCGGTTCACCACCATCAAATAGGGTGAACGGGCTGAGGGGGCTGAGGGGGCTGAGGGGGCTGCGCCTAACGCCCCTTCTTGGGAGAGGCGAAGAAGTGCTCGAAGGCGCTCAGGGCCGCCGGGTGAAGGATGCTGCCGTGGTTCTCGCGGGGCAGGGTCTCGAAAACCAACTCTTGCTGCGCTGCCGGCTGCCGACGCAGAAGAGCGGCCAGGGCACGCGTGTCGCGCTCCATCTCCGGGCCTTCCTTGCCCACGGCCAAGTAGACCTTGCGCACGCCGCCGCTGCCTGAGCGCTGGCCCTGGAGCTTCAGCCACTGCGGTGCTTGCTTGAGCAGGGAGCCTTGATCCCACCACAGGCTGGGGCTCATGATCACGTAGTGGTTGAACAGGGTCGGCTTCTTGAGCAGCACCTCGGTGGCCAGGAGGCCGGCCAAGGACTGGCCGATCAGGATGCGGTCAGGCCCGGCACGAAGGTTCTGCGCCACAAAGGGCTGAACTTCGGTTTCCAGGTAACGGATGAATTGCTCGGAGCCACCCGCGGTCTTGTAGGCCTCGCGGTAGGCCTGCAGCCACTTCGGCAAAACAAAGTCCGGCGCCGGCTTGAAGGTCATGTCGCGCTTGCGGTCGGTGTTGGCAATGCCCACCAGGATGGCTGGGGGCAGCCGCTCGACCCAAGGAAAGCTGGCGAACTGCACCGCACCGGCCATATGGGTGAAATCTTCCTGCTGCCCACCATCGAGCAGATAAATCACCGGGTAGCGCCGCTCAGGCTGCTCGGCATAGCCCTCGGGCAGCATGATGTTGAGCTCGCGTGTCTCGCTCAAGACCTGGGATTGCAGGCGGTAGGTTTGGGCAATGACGTAGGGCTGGCTGGGCGGCACCGAGCCTGCATCACGGGTGGGCTCGGCGGCTCGCGTGGCAGCGGGCAGGCACATGGCCAGCGCCAGCAAGCTGGCCGCAGCGCCGGCTGTGATCCGGGTCTTCATCGAGAGGGCTCCTGAGGGATGGCGTGTCATGGCATGTCGTGGCATGGGCGCCCTGGCTCGGCGCTGATTGGGTCTGCCGCAGGCAGACACGCCCATGCTATCCACAACAGTGCCGGGGCCGGCTCCCCCATCGCTTGAGGGGGCGTCGCGGCAAAATTCCCGCGGCCCGAAGCGGCTCGATCCGGTCGCTTGAACGTAGAGTGCCCAGCTTTGATGACACCGGGGCCATCGTCTGGCCCTTCCACCCCATCCGCTGGAGCAGTCGCTATGTTGGTCGGCCTGAACGCTTCTTTCGCCCATGACCAGAACGGCATGACCTTGAACGATATGGAAGCCGCCAAGCGGGTGGCGACCCGGCTCAACGAGGTCATCATCTTCCGCTCGACCGGGCCTTGGTCCAAACGCTGGCTGGAGCGCGGCTACCCGAGCAAGAATTTCCACGTCAAGGGCAAAAGCTCCGACTGGGGCCCGCATGCCGGCCTGGTGCCATACAACGGTATCTACAGCAAGGTCGGCTACGACCCAGAGAAGGCCCAAAAGGGCACGCATGCCAACGACGACGGCCTCAAGTCTCGATTCGCCATCAAACAGCCGTTGGTGCTGAGCCTGGCCCAGATCGAAGAGCAGCTGACCCGCGCCGAGGGCCGGCCGGCCCGCACGGCCATCGACGTTCGCACCCCGATCCCTGGCAGCCGCGATTTCCTGCTGACGGCACGCCGCAGCGGTGACGGCAAGCCCGTTGTCTTCCGCGCTTTCGCCATTGGCCAGACCGACCGGTATGAGATCCGCGTCTACCCGCCGGTAGGGTTGGCCAACACCAACAGCTTCATGATTCTGGACAAGGACCCGCAAGGCCTGCGCGCCGAGGTCTTTGAAGTGATGTGCTCCAACGAAATGGGCGCCGGCCAAGCCATGACGGGCGACTACGACCTGTTCGCCGTCTGCCCTAGCTGGGGCCAGTACGGCAGCCGGGCCGAGGCCGACATCATCAAGCCCGGCATCCAACTGCAGGACGGCACCCTGCACAAAGGCGTGGCCTTCCGCGCCGGCCAGGGCATGGACAACGTCCTGGACCCCAGCCTGCACACCCAGAGCCGCGCAGGCGACTTTCATCTGCGCCGCAATGCGGCCCTGCACAGCCTGCGCGATGGGATTTCGGCCGAGAAGTTCCAGAACTATTTCGGCGTCAGCGATCGCTCCGAACACGCCGACATGGGCAATCTGACGCCCCGCATCCTGCGCTGCATCAACCAGCTCAATGTGGCCATGGGCGCGGTGGGCGAACTGGCGCCCATGCGCCGCGTGCACCACAACGCCGAGTCCCATCGCAACCGCGCCTTCGGCGCCCTGAGCGCCCGCGACATGGTCACCGTCAAAGAAGGTGACAGCTATGGCGACGGCTTTCCGCTCACTGTCTTCCAGCCCAGCAGCCTCTACAACGCCAAGGCCGCCACCGACGAGCGCATCCAGGTGGCCCGCTACCGCGACGTCTGCACCCTGGAATCGCTGACCGAGTTCGAGGCCTACGCCGCAGCGCTCAAAGAATCGGGCTTTTATGTGCCCAAGAACTGGATCTGGGCGCGGGCGGCTTGAACGAGTCGGCTGGGGCAGGCAGCGCTGCCCCGCTTCAACCTACGCTCAGCGTGAACCCGTCTTGCGCCGCACCACGGCCGCCAGCGCCAGCAGACCACCGAACATCAGCAGTGCGCCTTTCGGCTCGGGCACCGGCTGCGCCAGCACATCGCCGTCACGCACCGCCAGGGCCGAATACTGCTGGTCCTTGCTCTGGTAGTACTGGTTGCCGTAGTAGGCATAGAAATACCAGGCCTGGCTCGAACGATTCGGCACTTCGGTGCCGGACCAGAACACATAGGTCGACAGGCCGGTGAAGGGGCCGAAGTCCTTGTCTTCCCAACCCGGCTGGATGACGCACGCGTCGTTGCCCGCTGCGGTCGGCGTGCAATAGCCTTTGTTGCCCAAGGTCACGTAGTAGAGGTGACCCATCTCCGAGGCCTTGCCCCAGCCCTGGCCGGTGGCAGCCACGCCGTAGTCGGTGCTGCCGTTGTTGCTGTTGCCATACTGGAAGGCCTGACCGTTGACCGGCGTGACCTTGGGCAAGCGCCAATTGTTGAAACCGTACAGCGATTGGCTGTTGAGCTGGGCGATCCAGCTCTGCGCACCATCCCAGCTCAGGCGGCCATCGGGATCGAAGCTGCGCACAGCACCAAAGTCGGCCAGCCAGCTGATGTTCAGCTCGGTGTCGTAATAGGCCTCGAAACCGGCCTTGGCCGGGTCCAGATCTCGGCCCTGCAGGGCCGCCTGTGCGCTCGGCAGCACGGCCACTGCCAGACCCAGCGCCAAGCCGAAACCGGCCAGCGATTGCTTGTTCAGCTTCATCTTCTTTGACTCCCTCTTCATGGCCGCAGCACCCCGTGGTGCGAGCCGTCCTCATCGACCGTGGTTCGGTGGTTTGAGCCACCAGGTCTTGTTGTTGCGGGCGGAATTGTAAAAGGCCGGCATTGGGGCTTTGTGAACGCTGAGGCACTCCAACAGGGGGTCGTCGCGACACACCAATCGTCCAGACATCAGTCACTGCCTTTTTTTCAGACAAATGAATGCGGATGGCTGACTGGAAATCAGACGACCACCCAGACTTGTATGCCTGTTTGCGCAAAACGGCGCACCAGCCGCCGCGTTTGCGCCCTCGCCCTCACACCGTTTGGCCCCAAAACCATGCGCCGCAGCGCCCATCCGGCCCGCGATAGCGCCGGCAGCCTAGTGGTTTGCACCAGTCTGGGTCGCAGCGGGTCAACACGGGCACAGCTATTGCAGAAGCCGGAGG
>JAIXSD010000025.1 GCA_027484885.1 Rubrivivax sp. | reverse complement strand
TTTTCTTCGTCTTCTGAACCCTCACCGGAATCCCAGCCATGAGCGCAAGCCCGAGCCTGACCCTCTACACCCCTGCCGGCGTGCTGGCCCATGCCGCGCCGCTCAAGCGCGCGGCCAAGCGCCTGGAGAAACTGGGTTTTGCGGTCCACGTGGATGAAGATGCCCTGGCTCGCCATCAGCGATTTGGCGGCGACGACGCCACCCGCCTGGCAGCCTTGCATCGCGTGGCCAGCGCCGCGCCCAGCGTGGCCTTGGCTACCCGCGGTGGCTACGGCCTGACCCGCTTGCTCGACCAGATCGACTGGAAGCTGCTGGCGCGCAGCGTGGAGCAGGGCACCCGCTGGGTGGGTTACAGCGACATCACCGCGCTGCAGCTGGGTTTGCTGACCCACGCCAAGGCACAAAGCTGGGCGGGGCCCTTGGCCTGCGGCGATTTCGGCCGCAGCAAGGACGAGGGCGGCGTGGACGATGTGACCCAGGACTGCTTCGTCGAGGCCATGGACGGCCTGCTCGAAGCCGTGGGCTTTCGCACCGAAAAGGGCTTTGACGGCCTGGGGCTTAAAGGCCAGCTCTGGGGTGGCAATCTCTGTGTGCTGAGCTCGCTGCTGGGCACGCCACATTTCCCGCGCATCAAGGGCGGCGTGCTTTTCCTGGAGGATGTGGGTGAGCATCCCTATCGCGTCGAGCGCATGCTCTTGCAGCTGCAGCAGGCGGGGGTGCTGGACGCGCAGAAGGCCGTGCTGCTGGGCGAATTCAGCGCCTGGAAGAAGTCGCCGCTGGACCGCGGCTACACGCTCAAGCATGCGATTGAAGCGGTGCGTGCGCGCACCAAGACGCCAATTCTCACCGGCCTGCCCTTCGGTCATGTGGACACCAAGGTCTGCCTGCCGATCGGCGCCAAGGTGGAACTGGTGGTGGAAGGCCGCGATGTGATGATGGGCTGGCAGGGTGACCCGAAGCATCGCCATGCGCATGAGGATCACGCGCATTCGCATTGAGGCGCAAGGCCGCCAGCCATCTCGCATCCGAAGAACCGCCCGTGCCGGCTGGCGTGAGCTCTGACATAGCCCGCCCGAGTCTGAGTCGCTTCGAACGCGAGTGACTGCATCGCTGCCTGTGCTCGTACTCTCGTCGTTAGGCCTCTGTATTCGCCGTCTCTATGGCTGGCCAGATGCTGGCCGTGCGGACAGGGTGACTGCATGAGTCATGAGCGCACGCAGTCATTCATGCGAGATGCGTTCTTGTTTCGCAACTTTGCCTTTCCTCACGATCGAGTCAGCGTAAACCCTGATCCGATGGGCGGCGGGATTTGGCTCGATACCACTAAAATACCAGTGTGGCTTGCCGCTTGTTGACGTTCAAGGCCTGCCTGACGATTTGGCTGTCATGCTCTTGTCAGGTCCTGGGGTAATCCCCACGGCTTAGGGGCTTGGGAACTCGTTTATGATCGCAGGCGCTTGTGTAGATGTCCGACTCCGCCTGACGCGGCGTCGGGCGAATGCCAGGCTCAAGCCCGCGGTCGAAAGCTGACGGGCATTTTTGTTGTAGGTGGTGCTGCAAGTGCCGATAAGCGCACTCAAGTCGTTCTTCTGGGACGATGAGAGCTCAGGAATTGGCAAACTGCGGGACCCGAACGTTCGAGACGGGCGCTGCGCAGGGGTGATGAACCCACGTGTCTTGATGAAAGAAATTCGCAGTCTTAAGAAGGAGCGCGCATGAACTTTGCGCAGGATAAGCAAGGCTCGTCACGCTTCACGGGTATTGGCATCGTGGTCTTGATCCACGTGTTGATCGCGTGGGCGTTGGCAAGTGGACTGGCCCGGAAAGCCATTGAGGCGGTCAAGGGTCCCATCGAGACCAAGGTGATTGAAGAGAAGGTCAAGCCGCCGCCGGAGCCTGAAAAGGTCGTTCCGCCGCCGCCGGACCTGAAGGCGCCTCCGCCGCCGTTCATCCCGCCGCCGGAATTCCAGGTGACCGCACCCGCTCCGCCGGCACCGGCTATCCAGTCGACGCAAGTGGCGCCCCCGGCTGCCGCACCGGTCCGCCCGGCTCCGCCGCCGGCACCGGCTGCTGCTCCCGCGCCGGCCCCGGTTCGCACGGGCCCCAAGACCGCCGGTATGGTTTGCACCAAGATGGGCAAGCCGGAAGTGCCTTCGGTGAACTGGAGCGGTGAAGCGCTGTACAAGGTCACCGCGACCGTCAAGTCGGGCCGTGTGGCCAGCATTGAAGTGCAGAGCCTGCGCCCCGGTGTGGATCGCAAGGCCCAGCGTGCCATCATTGCGGCCATCGAGGAAACACTGCGCGACACTTACGAGTGCCCCGGTGACCACGTGTTCGAGCAGGAATTCCAGTTCCGCATCGAATAAAGCCGCGACAGGCTAGAGTTCTGCAAGACCCCAACATTGGGGCAGGGCAGTGCCCGGCTCCATTTCTCTCAAACCGATTTCGATTTCATTCGCAGGAGTTGACTCCATGATTTCTCGTATTTCCGGCCTGTTCGCCGCCATCGCTTTTGCTGCGGCAATGGCTGTTTCGCCTGTGCAAGCTCAAGAAGCTGCTGCTTCCGCTGCTGCACCCACCGAGGCAGTTGCTCCTGCTGCCGACGCTGCTCCCGTGGCTCAAGCCGCTGCCAAGCCGGCTGACAATCCTTACGGCCTGCAAGCCATGCTGGCTCACGGCGACATGGTGTCCAAGGGCGTTCTGGCCCTGCTGTTGATCATGTCCATGGGCAGCTGGTACATCCTGATCACCAAGCTGTGGGACACCCAAAAGCTGGCCAGCGAAGCCAAGGACGTGCGCGCCACCTTCTTCAAGAAGGCCAGCCTGGCCGAAGGCGTCAAGGGCCTGAAGGAATCGAGCGCGTTCCGCTACATCGCGGCCAACGCCATCGAAGCTTCGGAGCACCATGAAGGCGCCCTGACTGAGAACATCGACCACAACACCTGGGTGTCGACCAACATCGAGCGCTCGGTGGCTGAAGTGCAAGGCCGCGTGCAAACCGGTCTGGGCTTCCTGGCAACCGTCGGTTCGACCTCGCCCTTCATCGGTCTGTTCGGTACCGTGTGGGGTATTCTGCAAGCCCTGACCGCCATCGGCGTTGCCGGCCAAGCGTCCATCGACAAGGTGGCAGGCCCCGTGGGTGAAGCGCTGATCATGACCGCCATCGGTCTGGGCGTCGCTGTGCCGGCCGTGCTGGGTTATAACTGGCTGGTGAACCGCAACAAGTCGGTGATGGGCCAAGTGCGTGCCTTCGCTGGTGACCTGCACGGCGTCCTGATGGGCAACCGTCAAGTTGCCAAGCGCTAATCAGCGCTGACCCGGAGAACCCATCATGGGAATGAACGTCGGATCTTCTTCCGGCGATGATGAAGTGGTCTCAACCATCAACACCACGCCCCTCGTGGACGTGATGTTGGTGCTGTTGATCATCTTCCTCATCACCATCCCGGCGGTGGTCAGCACGGTCAAGGTTGAGCTTCCTAAGGAAACCAACGTCGTCCGCGTGACCAAGCCGGAGAACATTGATATCTCGGTCACCAAGAGCGGCGAGATCTACTGGAACACGACCCTGGTGCCTGATGTCGATGCACTGGTGCAGCGTCTGGGCAAGGTGGCGGTGCTGAATCCGCAGCCTGAGGTGCATGTTCGTGGCGATGACAAATCGCGCTACGAATCCGTGGGCCGTGTGGTTTATGCCTGCCAGCGTGCCGGCATCATGAAAGTCAGCTTCGTCACCGAGCCGCCTGCGCGCGGTGGTTGAAGCGAGGAGCGAATAGCATGGGAATGAATGTAGGTAGCTCCTCCGGTGGCGACGAGCCCGAAGTCATGATGGACGTCAACACCACGCCGCTGATCGACGTGATGTTGGTGCTGATCGTGATGCTGATCATCACGATCCCGATCCAGCTGCATTCGGTGAATCTGGACATGCCGCCTCCGAGCAACTCGGTGCCTCTGAAGGACCCCGTGGTCCATGTGGTGCTGATTGACTTTGACGGCAAGGTCTACTGGGACGAGAACGAGCTGCCCAACCACGAAGCCGTCGAGGCCAAACTGGCCGAAGTGGCTGCCGAGGCGGACCAGCCGGAAGTGCACATCAAGCCCAACAAGCTGGCCGAATACGGCGCCGTGGCAGCCGTCATGGCTTCCGCTCAGCGACTGGGTGTCAAGAAGATGGGCATGGTCGGCAACGAACAGTACGTCAAGTGAGACGGCGTAAGCCGTGAACTGAGACGACAAAAGAACAGCGCGCCGTCCGTCAAGGGCGGCGCGTTTTTTTTCGCAAAGAGGGTAGAAGACGATGAAGATCAGGACATTGGCCTCGGTTGCTATTGGCGCCATGGCGTTTGTGTTGGGCAGCGCCCCCCAAGGCGAATTGGGCTTTGTGCAAGCCCATGCTCAGGCTGAGGGCGTGCGTCCTCAGGTGGGCAAGGCGCTGAAAGATGCCGTCGCCTTGATCAAGTCCGGCAAGTACAAGGACGCCCTGGCCAAGGTGCATGAGGCGGAAGCCGTCAGCGGCCGCAATGCCACCGAGAACTACAACATCGAAGCGATGCGCATGGCTGCCGCTTCGGGCGCAGGCGACACCGATTCCATGGTCAAGGCTTTTGAAGCCCTGAAGGCCAGCGGCAAGCTGTCGGGCGCCGAGCAGCTGCGCTACATCGAATCGATCGCAGGCACCTACCTGCGCAACAAGGACAATGGGCGTGCCCTGACCTGGGCGCAGCGCTACTTCAAGGAAGGTGGCAACAGCCCCACCATGAAGCAGGTCCTGACCTCTGCGCAGTTCAACTCCGGCGACATGGGTTCCATCATCAAGGACACCGAGGCCGAGATTGCTGCCGATGAAAAGGCGGGTCGTACGCCTTCGCAGGACAAGCTGAACCTCTTGCTGAGTGCCGCCATCCGTCAGAAGGACGGCAATGCCGAGCAACTGGCCATTGCCAAGCTGCTGAACTACTACCCCCGCAAGGAGTTGTGGACTCAGGTGCTGTCGGGCATCCAGAGCAAGAAGGGCTTCTCGGACCGCTTTACGCTGGACGTCTATCGCCTCAAGCTGGCCACTGGCAACCTGAAGGATGCCAACGACTACATGGAAATGGCCCAGCTGGCGGCTCAAGCCGGCTTCCCTGAAGAGGGCAAGCAGGTCGTGGACAAGGGCTTTGCCGCCAACGTCCTGGGTCAAGGCAAGGAAGGTGAGCGTCACAAGCGCTTGAATGACCTGATGGTCAAGCGCATCGGCGAAGCCAAGGCTGCCCTGCCGGAGGTGGAAAAGACCGCTCAGGCGGCCAAGGACGGCAATGCTCTGGTGTCCCTGGGTCTGGCCACCGCCTTCCGCGGTGATGCGGCCAAGGGCGTCAAGTACATCGAGCAAGGCATCGAGAAGGGCAATCTGGCTCGCCCGGACGATGCCAAGCTCTACTTGGGTCTGGCCCAGTCCATGGCTGGTGATGCATCGAAGGCGCAAGCCACCTGGCGCTCGGTCAAGGGCACGGATGGATCGGCCGATCTGGCTCGTCTGTGGAGCATCCACACCCGCAGCGCCAAGCGCTGATCGCGCGCTTTTTGTTGACTCGCTTTCGCTCAGGCCAGACTTCGGTCGCTTGAGCGAGCGTAGCGACAAGAAAAAGGGCCCTGGTGAAAGCCGGGGCCCTTTTTGTTTTTTTCAGCGAGGGAGTGTTCCCCCCTCTTGCCGCTGATGTTCCAGCTTACTTCGGTGCCAGGCGGATGGCGCCGTCCAGGCGAATCACTTCGCCGTTCAGCATCTCGTTGGTGATGATCTGGTGCACCAGCTTGGCGTAGTCGGCGGGCGTGCCCAGGCGCGAAGGGAAGGGCACACCAGCGGCCAGTGCGTCCTGCACCTCTTGCGGCATGCCGAAGAGCATGGGCGTGCCAAAGATGCCGGGAGCGATGGTCATGTTGCGGATGCCGTTGCGGGCCAGGTCGCGGGCGATCGGCAGGGTCATGCCGACCACGCCGCCCTTGGATGCCGCGTAGGCAGCTTGGCCGATCTGGCCGTCATAGGCCGCGACCGAGGCGGTCGAGATCAGCACGCCGCGCTCGCCGGTGGGCTCCGGGTCGTTCTTGCTCATGGCCTCGGCGGCCAGGCGGATCATGTTGAAGCTGCCGATCAGATTGACGGTGATGGTCTTGCTGAACAGGGCCAGGACGTGGGCGCCGTCCTTGCCGACGGTCTTGGCGGCCGGGGCGATGCCGGCGCAGTTGATCAGGCCGAAGAGCTTGCCCAGGCTCAGGGCCTTGGCGACCACGGCCTGGCCGTCGGCTTCCTGGCTGACGTCGGCCTTGACGAAGGCGCCGCCCAGTTCGGCGGCGACGGCCTCGCCGCGCTCGACCTGCAGGTCGGCAATCACGACCTTGGCGCCGTGCGCGGTCAGCATGCGTGCCGTGCCTTCACCGAGGCCTGATGCGCCGCCGGTGACGATGAAAACCTTGCCTGCGATGTCCATGTTCAATCCTTTGAAAGAAGGGTTGGTTGACGTTGACGTAAACGTCAATTATTGGTCAAAAGAAAGCCGCATTGAAGCGGCTTTGCTCGAGAAGGAAAAATGCTCAGCTCAGCTCAGCTCAGCTCAGCTCAGGGCGGCCAAGGCGCGCTGGGTGATGTCGTCGACCGAGCCGATGCCTTCGATGCAGCGGTACTGCGGTGCGCCGGCCTCACCACTGGCGGCCCATTGCGAGTAGTAGGCGACCAGGGGGCGGGTTTGCGACTGGTAGACCTCCAGGCGCTTCTTGACGGTCTCTTCCTTGTCGTCGTCGCGCTGGATCAGGTCTTCACCGGTGGCGTCGTCCTTGCCTTCCACCTTGGGCGGGTTGAACTTGACGTGGTAGGTGCGGCCCGAGGCCACATGCACGCGTCGACCGCTCATGCGCTCGATGATGGCGCTGTCGGGCACGTCGATTTCCAGCACATAGTCCAGCTTCACGCCGGCGGCCTTCATGGCATCGGCTTGCGGGATGGTGCGGGGGAAGCCGTCGAACAAGAAGCCCTTGGCGCAATCGGGCTGGGTGATGCGTTCCTTGACCAGGCCGATGATGATGTCATCGCTGACCAGGCCGCCAGCGTCCATGACCTTCTTGGCGGCCAGGCCCATCTCGGTGCCGGCCTTGACGGCGGCGCGCAGCATGTCGCCGGTAGAAATTTGCGGGATACCAAATTTTTGGCAGATGAAGGCAGCTTGGGTGCCTTTGCCGGCGCCGGGGGCGCCCAGAAGAATCAGTCGCATGGGTCTCCTTGATGCAGCATGGAAGGCACGCAGGGCCCTCTTCAACAGCGGGCGAGGATAGCACGCGCTGACCTACGCCAGACTGACGCAAACCCCGCTTGTTGTCTTCACGTAACCCCGGGCTTCGCAGGAGCCGGGCCCCTCTGCCCGAGCTTCAGTGGGCGACCTGGGCGCGAAACACGGCGCGCACGCGCTCCAGATCTTCTGGCGTGTCGACGCCCGGGCCGGGCCGCTCGGCGCTCAGGTGCACCGCGATGCGCTCGCCATGCCAGAGTACGCGCAGTTGCTCCAGCGACTCGATCTGTTCCAGCGGGCTGACGTCCAGCTGCGGGAAGCGGCGCAGAAAACCGGCCAGATAGCCGTAGAGCCCGACATGGCGCAGAGCCGAGCCGGGCCGGGCGCGCGCGGCACCTGTGGCCTGGCCATCGCGCCAGAAAGGAATGTGGGCGCGCGAGAAATACAGCGCGAGGCCGTTCTTGTCGGTCACCACCTTGACCACATTCGGGTTGGCGAACTCGGCCTGGCCTTCGGGTGTGTCGTCCAGCCCATGGGCCACCGTGCTCATCACGCATTCGGGTCGCTGGCGCAGCAACTCGGCGCAGGCGTCGATCATGGCCGGCTCGATCAGCGGCTCGTCGCCCTGCACATTGACGACCAAGTCCTGGCCGTCCAGGCCCAGCAGCTCGCAGGCCTCGGCCAGACGGTCGCTGCCCGAGACATGGTCCGCACGGGTCAGCACCGCCTCAATGCCATGGGCGGCACAGGCGTGCAGCACCTCGGGCGCGTCACTGGCCACCACCACACGGCTGGCGCGCGACTGGGCGGCGCGCTGGGCCACGCGCACGATCATGGGCAGGCCCTCGATATCGGCCAGCGGCTTGTTGGG
>JAIXSD010000763.1 GCA_027484885.1 Rubrivivax sp. | reverse complement strand
TTCTCGTGCAGGGCCTCGAAACTGCCATCGGCCTGCACCACACGCCAGCCCTGGCGCAGGCGCTCGGCCAGCTCGGGCCGGGCATGGTTGACGATGAAGCTGAAGGTGGACGGATAGGCCAGCAACCAGTCACTCAGCACCACCACGCCGGGCAAGGCATTGACGATGCCAAAGGCCTCGTCGGCGGCCAGGGCAAACAGATCAAAGCGGTCGCGTTTGAGCATGGCCTCGAAGACATCGAGGCGCGGGATGGGCAGCACCGTCATGCCATTGGCCCGCATCACCGAGGCGTCGGGCCAATGCGCCACCTGCGCCACGCGCAGCTGGCGCACCTGTTCCAGGCTGCGCACCTCCTCCAGCTCACGGCGGCGGCTGGCCAGGGCAATCGGCAGGCGCAGGCCGTTGAGGCCGCGGCGCATGCAGGTGTGCACGGGGATGCCATCGGGTTCACGGGCCTTGGAGGTCATGGTGGCCATCAGGTCCAGCGCACCGATTCGCAGGTCCAGCATCTGCCGGCTCTGCGTGAGGTTCTCGCGCGGCGGCATGGTTTCCAGGCGGAAGGGGCCGTGGCTGGCTTCGGTCTTGCTGAGCAAGAGGTGCAGCACGGCCAGTTCCAGCGAAGGCGTGCCATCGGCGGCACGGCGCATCTCGTGACGGATCACCCAGTCGTTGTGGCGGCCGGCGCTGCTGGCGGGGGCCGCGCGCCCCAGGGAGGGCCAGCCCAAGCCACCGGCGAGGCTCAGGGTCTTGAGCAGTTGGCGACGCGGCTTGGAGTGCGCGCAAGCCGCCAGTTCGGCCCCTTCGGAGGCCATGCGCTGGGTGCCCGCCTCAGCCGGCGAACCCATGCCACGGCCATTGCCGCTTGCTGCTATTGCTGCTGTGCTCTCTGCCAACCCGAACCTCATCGTCCGCCCTGCATTCCGGCCGCAGAACATCTGCCACCGTAGGCTTGGATTGTGGCCCAGACCACCCGCAAATCAGGGCTCGAACGCCGCTGCCGGCCAGGCCTCCTGCCAGATAGTTCTCAAGCCCAGCGACCTCGGCGTTCAGGCGCGCAGCAGACGCAAGCCGCCTGGCTGGCCTGTCCAGGCCGGCAGCTGCGGGAACACCGCTGCCAGGCCCGCCTCTGACAGGCCCAGATGCTGCTGCAGCAGCGGTGCCAGCACATGGCGGTAGTCGGTGAGCACGGCCAGATCGCGGCCCTCGGCCAGGGCGGCCGTGTCCAGGCCTGGCCATTCGCCGAGCACCCGGCCACCGGCCACCGCGCCGCCCATCAGCCACATCACATTGCCGCGGCCATGGTCGGTGCCGCCGGTGCCGTTCTCATGCACGGTGCGGCCGAACTCGCTCATCACCACCACCACGCTGTCGCGCCAGCGCTCGCCCAGGCCCTGCGCCAGCGCCTCCAGCCCCTCGGCCAGACTGGCCAGCTTGTTGGCCAACTGGCCCTGGCCGGCGCCCTGGTTGACATGGGTGTCCCAGCCGCCCACGGCGGTGAAGGCCAGCTGGGTGTTGGGGTCACGGCGGATCAGCTGACCCAGGCGCCGGGCATCGGCGGCAAAGCTGCGGGCCGAGGCGGCACCGCGGTCGGCGCTCTCGGCGCTGGGTGGGCGGGCGGCTGACATGGCCATGGTGGGCGCGCTGGCCATGTCTTGCGCCGGCTCGCTGGCGGCCGCCATGCTGCGCTGCATCAGGCTGCGGCCCTCGGTGGTGTTCTGGAAGGTGCGGGCCAGGCTGGGGTCGCCGGCATAGAGCTTGGCCAGCCCGGCTTGCAAGGCGGGCTGGTCGATGGCCTTGCTGTCAAGCGCACGCGGCCCCAGGCCCAGGGTCGCCACCGGCGCAGGACCGGCCAGGATGCGCGGCGGCGTGGTGCCCATATTCAGCGCCCGGGTCGGGCCGGCTGAGCCAGGCAGCTGGGCGACCAGGCGGTTCATCCAGCCATCCGGCGTGCTCTTGCGGCCCGGCGTGCCGGATTCCAGATAGTCCTGCGCATCGAAATGCGAGCGCGTCGGGTCGGGCGAGCCGCTGGCATGGACAAAACCCAGGCTGCCCTGCGACCAGAATGGCATCAAGGGCGCCAAAGCCGGGTGCAGGCCGAACAGCGAATCCAGACGGAGCACCCCGCCCTCAGCGCCGGGGCTGCCCAAGGCCAGGCTGGGCCGTGCCGCCGCGTAGGCCGGGTCGCCCCAGGGCGCGACCACACTCAGGCCGTCCACCGCGCCGCGCAGCAAGACGACCACCAGGGTGCGGCGGCTGGCGCCGGGCTGAGCCCGCGCTCCGGCGCTGAGCGCCAGGCTCAGGCCCGCCAGACCGTGGCGCAGAACAAATTGACGTCGGCTCAGTTCAGTCCTCATGGTGCATCCGTCCTTTGGCACTTTGGCCTTTCCAACGACGCCGCGCTCAGCGACGCATCCATTCAGGGCTGCCCAGCAAGAGGGCCAGCTGCAGCTCGGCAGGCTCCTGGGCCAGCACGCTGCGTGTGTGCTCGCTGAGCAAAGGCGCCAGGGTCTTGAGCAGGCTGCCACCCTGCCGGGACGCGCGCTCCACACCGGCGGTGCGCGCATTCAAACGGCTCAGCCACTGAACCCGCTGGGACAGGGCTTCGGGGTTCATCCAAGCCGAGGCCACGTTTTTGTAGCCATCGGGTGTAGCAGCGCCGTAGAGCGGCATGCCGCTTTGCGCCAGCGCGCCCAGCAAGGGCTGCAGGTCCTGAGGCTGGGCGTCGAGCACGCGCAGGCTGGAGAGCAAAAACTGGTAGGGCGTCTTGAACTTGCTGCGCAGCTGCTCGCGCTGCCAGAAATGCTCGCTGCTCAGCAAGGTTTGCAC
>JAIXSD010000124.1 GCA_027484885.1 Rubrivivax sp. | reverse complement strand
TGGTCGTGGTGCGAGACCATCATGCCGATCTCGTGCAGGGCGGCGGCCCAGGCCAGCTCACGCTGCTGGGCGCGGCTGGCGCGCGGTGCCAGCTGCTTGTGCAGGCGCAGGGCCAGGTCCTGCACGCGGGCGGCCTGGGGCAGGTCGACGCTGAAGCGCTTTTGCAGCGCGGCGACCGAGGCCTCGCGCATGTCCAGCACGGTGGCGCCTTCGCCGGCGCGCTCGGTTTCCAGGCGCTCGACCAGGTCAAAGATCACGCCCTGGCGCAGCGCGCCCTTGGCCGGCCGCAGCTCGGGGATGCCGAACTGGGTCAGCAAGGTGTAGAGGATGCACAGGCCGCCGCCGACCACGGCGCGGCGATCTTCCTTGAGGCCGGGAAGGTCCAGGCGGTCCATGCTGCCGGCTTCCAGCGCGCGCTCGATGCACCAGCGCAAGGCTTCGGGCGTGATGCGGCCATCGGTCTGGCCGCTGGCGGCCAGGATCTGCGCCACGGCGCCCACGGTGCCCGAGGAGCCCAGGGCCTCTTGCCACATGGTCGGTTTGAACAGGGCGAAGGCTTCTTCCAACTCAGCGCCGGCCGCGACCTGGGCGGCGCGGAAGGCCTCGGGCGTGAACTGGCCGTCGGGGAAAAAGCGCAGCGACAGGCTGACGCTGCCGACTTGGAAGGATTCGGCCGTCAGCGGCTTGCGGCCCCGGCCCAGAATCATCTCGGTCGAGCGGCCGCCGATGTCGATCACCAGGCGCGGCAGGTTGGAGGGCTGCAGGCGAGCGACGCCGGCAAAGATCAGTCGTGCTTCCTCGCGGCCCGAGATCACCTCGATCGGGTAGCCCAGGGCTTCGCGGGCGCGGGCCAGGAAGGCATTGCGGTTGCGCGCTTCGCGCAGGGTCTGGGTGGCGACGGCGCGCACGCGGGCGGCTGGGAAGCCCTCCAGCCGGCTGGCGAAACGGCGCAGGCACTCCAGGCCGCGCTGCATGGCCGCCTCGGTCAGCATGCCTTCGCTGTCCAGACCGGCGCCCAGGCGCACGGTTTCTTTCAGGTACTCCAGGCGCTTGTACTGGCCGCGCGGCAGGTGGGCGATCTCCAGGCGGAAGCTGTTGGAGCCCATGTCGATGGCGGCAAGCGGGGCGGTGGCCGGCGGCGAGAACTCGGCGGCACGGGGGGCGGCAGGAAAATTCATGGCGGCATTGTCGGCGCAAACCGAGGCAGCTCTGTGTCGGCGCGCCATCGCTGTGGCGCTGCGTGGCGCTGCGTGACGATCATGGCGCTTGACAGGCTTGCTAAGATGAAGACCAGAGCTCAGGTGGCGGCCGTCCAGGCCGGGCCACCGCGGCTGCAGGGAGGCTGAACAGCCTCCCCTTTGTTTTTATGACCGGTTGTGGGCGGGCGCTTGCCTCGCGCTGCGGCCGGTGTGGGCACCCGCCGGCACCCACCACCTGGAATGACATGACTCTGTTTTATATCGTGCTGGCCACCCTCAGTGGCGGCCTGCTCTCGGTGCTGATTGCGGCCAGCGTGACCGTCACCTTGCTGGGGCGGGTGGTCAAACACCTGGTGGGTCTGTCCACCGGCGTGCTGCTGGGCACGGCCTTGCTCCATGTCTTGCCCGAGGCGTTTGAGAGCCAGGCCAGCCCGCATGCCTTGTTCATGACCCTGCTGGGCGGCCTGCTTTTCTTCTTCCTGCTGGAGAAGGCCGAGCTCTACCGCCACAACCACCACCACGAGGGCGATGGCCATCACCACCATCACCATTTCGATGTCGAGCAAGCCGGGCGCGGCGGCCTGAGCGTGCTGGTGGGCGACAGCATCCACAATTTCTGCGACGGCATCATCATCGCTGCCGCGTTCCTGGCCGACCCGCATCTGGGCCTGGTCACCTCGCTGGCCATCATTGCGCATGAGATCCCGCAAGAGGTGGGCGACTACATCGTGCTGCTCAACGCCGGCTTCTCGCGCGGCAAGGCGCTTCTGTTCAATGCCATCTCGGGCCTGTCGGCGGTGCTGGGCGGGGTGCTGGGCTATTTTGTCGTGGGGCCCTGGGAGAGCTTGTTCCCCTTCCTGCTGGTGGCGGCCAGCAGCAGCTTCATTTATGTGGCGGTGGCAGACTTGATCCCGCAGCTGCAGCGCCGTCTGCCGCTTCGCGAAACCTGGCTGCAGCTCTTGTGGCTGAGCGCTGGTCTGGCGATTCCGCTGGTGGTGGTGGCGGTGTCAGGCCACCACTGATGTGATCACTGAGGTCATCGCTGGGGCTGAGTGCGATCTCTGGCGTCCATGAAAAAGGCCGGTGCTGCGCTCTGCAGCCCGGCCTTTGATTTTCGTGCGAGGGTGGGGGATCAGCGAACCACCAGCACCGGCACGGTGCAGTGGGTCAGCACCTTCTGGGTCTCGCTGCCCAGCAAGAGCGCTTGCACGCCTCGGCGGCCGTGCGAGGCCATGACGACCAGATCGCAATCGTTCTTGCCCGCGTGCTCGATGATGGCTTCCCAGGCATGCAAGGCTTCGATCGTGTGGCCTTCGTGCGGCACGCCGGCGGCTTCGGCCAAGGCCAGCACGGCCTTGACGCGGGCGCTGGCGATGCGCTCTTGCGCGTCGAAGAACTCCTGTGGCGGCGTCGGCTGCATTTCCGACACGGCGCTGTAGGGGAAGGGTTCCTTGACGCTCAGCGAGTAAATCGTGGCGCCGTGGGCCTTGGCCAGGGCGATGGCCGTGTGGATGGCCTTGGTGGAAATGTCAGAGCCGTCAGTGGGCACCAGAATGCGCTTGAACATGGCAAACCTCCGTTGTTGTGGGGTTCAGTTTCAGGGCAGGACCGCCCGCCCATCTTGCGCTATGTCAAGTGAAATGCCCAGTCAGGTTTTCAGCCCTGGGCTACCGGGCGGCTGGGGTCGGAGGACCACTCACTCCAGGAGCCAGGATAGAGGCGCGAGCCGCTCAAGCCCGCATGCTCCATGGCCAGCAGGTTGTGACAGGCGGTGACGCCCGAGCCGCACTGATGCACCACTTCCGCCGGAGCAAACGGTGCGAGCAGGCTGTGGAACTCTCCGCGCAACTGCTCGGCCGGCTTGAAACGGCCATCGTCCTGCAGATTGTTCTTGAACAGGCGGTTGCGGGCGCCCGGGATGTGACCGGCCTTGGCGTCCAGCGGCTCCACCTCGCCACGGAAGCGCTCGGGCGCGCGTGCGTCGATCAGGCGCAGGCGGCCAAGCTGACGCTGCAGCGCATCGGCATCCAGCTGGGGCACCAGGCTGTCGGGAAGTGGGTAGGGCGCCTTGCTGGTGTTCGCTTCCGTCAGCGCAGGGGCGGTGCTCAGCGCGCCTCCGGCCGCCACCCAGGCGGCATGGCCGCCGTCCAGCACCGCCACCTCGGCGTGCCCGATCCAGCGCAGCATCCACCACAGGCGGGCGGCATACATGCCGCCTTGGCCGTCGTAGGCCACGACCTGCAGCCCCGGGCGCAGGCCGAGCGCGGCCATGCGGGCGGCGAATTCAGCGCGATCGGGCAAGGGGTGGCGGCCGCGGAAGCGGCCATCGGGCCCGGTCTTGGCGGCGCTCAGATCACGATCTAGGTGCAGGTAGTGCGCGCCCGGCAGGTGGCCCTGGGCATGGCTGCGTTCGCCGGCGGCGGTATCGGTGAGGTCAAAGCTGGTGTCGATCAGCAGCAAGGGTTGGCCGGAGGCCTGGGCTTGTTGCAGTTCGGTGGCGGAGATCAGGGTGTGAAAGCAAGCGGGGTTCATGGCGTGCGCGATTCCTGGGCTGCGGCGGGTACGGGCAATGATTGTCTACCGGCTTGCGCCCAGCTGGCGGCCACGCCCGCAGCCACGATCAAGCCCATGCCGATCAGCGCACCGGCATCGACCTGCTCGCCGAAGAACAGCACGGCGTAGCCGACCGAGAACACGATGCCCAGGTACTGCAGCGCGGCGTTGACCAGGGCTTTGCCACGGCCGTAGGCGCGCGTCATCATCAGCTGGGCCGCGGTGGCCAGCAGGCCGACGGCCAGCAGCAGGCCGGCGCCCTTCAGGCTGTGCCGGTGCAGGCCTTGGCTGAGGCCGAGTTGCTGCATGCCGAATGTGATCAGCGCCCCGGCCAGCACGCCGCCGAGTGAAAAGTAAAACACCACGCGGTACTCCGGCTCGCCGGCCCGGCCCAGGCCGGCCACCTGCAGGTAGGCCAGGGCCGAGAGCATGCCGGCAACCAGGCCGATCAGGCCGGCCGTGATCTGGTCTTGTGCCAGGGTCGGGCGCAGCACCAGAGCCACACCGACAAAGCCCAGCAGCACCGCAGCCACCAGACGTGGCCGCACCGGTGCGGTCTTGAACAGCAGGGCGCCCAGAATCATGAACACCGCCATCCAGACCGAGGACATATAGCTCAGCGTCATGGCCGTGCTCAGCGGCAATTGGCCGATGGAATAGAACCACAGCGACAGGGCCAGCACGCCCGCCAGGCTGCGGCCGAAATGCTTGAGCGGCACCGAGGTGCGCAGGCTCTTGCCCTGCGCCAAGGCCATGCCTGCCACGAGCAGCACGCCGATCAGGCTGCGGTACATGACGATCTCGCTGGCGTCGTAGTAGGCCGAGGCCAGCTTGACACAGACGCCCATGCTGGCGAACAAAAATGTGGCGGCGGTGATCAGCAGGGAAGCAGACATGGAGGGCAGGGCGATCGAGGGCGGGGCTCAGAAAAAGACAACGCCCCGGCAGGGATGCTGCGCAGGGCGTTGCGAGGGCGTGGCTTGAAGTTGACGGGGTGCTCAGCGGTCCAGCTTCATCTCGCGCCGGTACCACTGATGGAAATGGCGCATGCCGTCTTCCATCGGGCTTTGGTAGGGGCCGACTTCGTTGTCGCCGCGCTCCATCAGGGCGCGCCGGCCCTGGTCCATGCGCAGGGCGATTTCGTCGTCCTCCACGCAGGTTTCCATATAGGCGGCCTGGTGGGCCTCGACGAAGTCACGCTCGAAGGCAGCGATTTCCTCGGGGTAGTAGAACTCGACGATGTTGGCGGTCTTTTGCGGCCCTTGCGGGAACAGGGTGGAGACCACCAGCACATGTGGGTACCACTCGACCATGATGTGCGGGTAATAGGTCAGCCAGATGGCGCCCGATTCCGGCGGGCGGCCTTCGCGGTACTTGAGCAGCTGTTCATGCCAGCGCTG
>JAIXSD010000448.1 GCA_027484885.1 Rubrivivax sp. | reverse complement strand
CTGAGCGGCAGTGATTCCATCTGGCAAAGCCTCCTGCGCTGGATACCCGGCGACAGCGACCCCTGGGGCGCCAGCCAGCCCCCCTCGCCCGCCAGCACCGAAAACCTGGCCAAGGCGCGCGCCGAGTTCCAGGCCTGCATGGCGGGGCTGTACAGCCCGCCCCCCGAAGGCAGCGGCGAAGCCGGTGCGCCGCCCGCGCTCGACAGCGTGCGCGAGCTGCAGCGCAGCATCCGCCGCGCCCGCAGCCTGCGCGACCTCTGGCATTTGCGCACCTGGCTCTACACCGAAGTGGCTCGCCAGTTCTCGCAGCATGAAGCCGAGCAGCGCCTGCAGCGCCTGGACGCCTTGTTCCAGGGCAGCGCCTCCCAGCCCCTGAACGCCGAGCAGCAACGCCTGCTGGCCCAAGCCCAGGCCCGTGTCCAGGCCAAGCTGCAAGCCCAAGCCCATGCGGAAACCCTGGCACGCATCCGCGAGGCCCGCAGCGCCGCCAGGGCGCAGACGCCCGCGCACAGCAGCACCTCCCAAGCCTTGGCCGCTGACACCGTGACCGCCGCCTTGCCCGAGACCTGTGCCACGCACTGATTGGAACGACACGAGGAAGCTGGCAGGAAAGAGGCCAGCCCTGCACCGCCATGGAACTGACCTTGCGTGACATCCCCCATTTCCCGCCGCCCTGGGCCTTTGCCTGCACCGCTCAGTCCGACGAGCGGCGCGGCCGCATCGCTGCGCGCCGCAGCTTTGTCGCGCTCAAGCTCTGCTTCATGCGCGCGGCAGCCGAGCTGCGCGGTGTCCACGGCGAGCACCTGCAAACCCTGATCCGCCAGGCCAGCGAGCCGATCGAGCTGTGGCTGATCCGCGGCAGCCTGCTGGCCGCCCTTTCTCGCATGGGTGAGACCGGCCTGATGCACAGCGCGCGGGTGCAGCTCGCCCTGCAAGAAGCCTATCCGGAACACGGCGCCGGCTGAGGCCCGGCCGATTTCGTCACAGGGCGCAAGCGCGAGAGGCCCGAGGCAAAAGCTCGGTGCAAAATAGGCCTCACGCATGAACATCATCATCCTCGACGACTACCAGGACGCGGTGCGCAAGCTGCACTGCGCGGCCAAGCTGGAGCACCTCAATGCCAAGGTCTTCACCAACACGGTGAAAGGCATCGGCCAGCTGTCGATACGGCTGCGTGACGCCGAGGTGCTGGTGCTGATCCGCGAGCGCACCCAATTCCCGCGCCAGCTGCTGGAAAAGCTGCCCAAGCTCAAGCTGATTGCCCAGACCGGTCGCGTCGGCAACCACATCGACATCGAAGCCTGCACCCGGCTTGGCATCGCGGTGGCCGAAGGCGTGGGCTCGCCGGTGGCGCCGGCCGAGCTGACCTGGGCCTTGATCATGGCCTCGATGCGTCGACTGCCCCAATACATCGGCAACCTCAAGCATGGCGCCTGGCAACAGGCCGGGCTCAAGGCCGCGTCCATGCCGCCCAATTTTGGCGTCGGCATGGTCTTGCGCGGCAAGACCCTGGGCATCTGGGGCTACGGCAAGATCGGCCAGATCCTGGCCGGCTATGGCCGCGCCTTTGGCATGCAGGTGCAGGTCTGGGGCAGCGAAGCCTCGCGCCTGCGCGCGCAGAGCGATGGGCTCATGGCGGCTGAGAGCCGCGAGGCCTTTTTCGCCAGCAGCGATGTGTTGAGCCTGCATCTGCGCCTGTGTGATGCCACCCGCGGCATGATCACCCCTGAAGACCTGGCCCGCATGAAGCCGACCGCCCTGCTGGTCAACACCTCGCGGGCCGAGCTGCTGACCGATGGCGCCCTCGTCTCCGCCCTCAATCGCGGCCGCCCCGGCATGGCCGCCATCGATGTCTTTGAGAGCGAGCCCATCCTGCAAGGCCACCCGCTGCTGCGCCTGGAAAACGCCGTCTGCACCCCGCACATCGGCTATGTCGAGCAAGACAGCTACGAGCTGTATTTCAACGCCGCGTTCGACAACATCCTGAACTTCATCAAGAGCGAGCCGACCAACATCGTCAACCCGGAAGCGCTGAAAGTGCTGCGATGAGCGCGCCCGAGCTGGTAAGCGCGCCGCAGCGCCCAGCCTCGCTCTGGGCCCTCTACCTGGCCTTCAACCGCCTGGCCCTGCAGGGCTTTGGCGGCGTGCTGGCGGTGGCGCAGCGCGAGTTGGTCGAACGACTGGGCTGGATGACGCGCGAGGAGTTCGTCGAGACCCTGGCCATCGCCCAGGTCTTGCCCGGGCCCAATGTGGTGAACATCTCGCTGATGATCGGCGACCGCTACTTCGGCCTGCGTGGCGCGTTTGCGGCCCTGGCGGGCATGTTCGTCCTGCCCTCGGTCCTGGTGCTGAGCATGGCGGCGCTCTACGGCAGCATGTCCCAGCATCCGGTGGTGGGCAATGCGCTGCGCGGCATGGGTGCGGTCTCGGCCGGCCTGATCCTGGCCACCGGCCTCAAGCTGTTGCCGGCCGTGCGCCGCAACCCCATGGGCCGGGTCATGGCGGCTCTGCTGGCCCTGTCCACGCTGCTGGCCG
>JAIXSD010000337.1 GCA_027484885.1 Rubrivivax sp. | reverse complement strand
TTCTCACGCCAGCCGCTCGGCGCGCTGACCGGCCCGGCCTCAGCCTCGGCACGGGCGTACTTGAGCATGGCACCGGCCAGCACGTCCTTGGCTTCCGCATGGGTGGGCACACCAAAGCCGGGCACATCGATGCCGATGATGCGCACCCCGTTGATCTGCTTGGGCAGCAGTTGCAGGGGCACGCCGCTGGCCGTGGGCACGCAGAGGTTGATGATGACCAGGGCATCGAGCTGGGCCGGATCGGCCTGCAGGTGCACGGCCTCGCGGATGTCCTCGAACAGCTTGCCCGTCACCAGGCTCTCGGAGTTGAAAGGCACATAGCCGACGCTGCGCTTGGCACCGTAGAAATGCGAGGTGAAGGTCAGGCCGTAGACGCAGCAGGCGGAGCCGCTGAGGATGGTGGCCGTGCGGCGCATGCGCAGGCCCACGCGCAGCGCGCCGAAGGCCGGGCACATGCTTTGCGGCTGGTCGTGCGGGCCCTTGGGGTAGTCGGCCGCGTAGCGATCCAGGGTCTCGCGGGTCGCTTCACTCTGGCTCTGGGCTTGGGCCAGGGCCATCTCGGGCGTGGCGTGGCAGTTGGACATGATCAGGACTCCCGCCGGGCCGCCCCAAGGGAGGCCAGCGCCCCCTCGGGGGGCAGCGAAGGAATGTGAGCGTGGGGGCACATAAGCTCAGGCGGCGTCGTAAACGACTTCGAGCGTGGGCTTGATGAGCTCGGTCTTGCCCACCATGTCGAACAAGGTGGCCGGCTCCATCTGGAAATCGCGCCCGGTCACCTCGGCCGAAAAGAGGCCCAGCAGCTGGTCCTGCGTCTGCGGCTTGGGCCGCACCGGTGGCGCCTCGCCGACATTGGTGGCCAGGGTCTCGAACAGCGAGGCCCACTGTGTGCCGGGCCGGCCGATGATTTCGTAGCTGGCGCTCTTGCGGCGGATGTCCTCATGCGCGGGGATGGCGGCCAGCACCGGGATGCCGGCATTGGCGGCAAAGGCGGCGGCCTCGCCGGTGCCATCGTCCTTGTTGATCACCATGCCGGCCACGCCGACATTGCCGCCCAGCTTGCGGAAGTACTCGACCGCGCTGCAGACGTTGTTGGCGACATACAGGCTTTGCAGATCGTTGGAGCCGACGACGATGACCTTCTGGCACATATCGCGCGCAATCGGAAGGCCGAAGCCGCCGCAGACCACATCGCCGAGGAAATCGAGCAGCACGTAGTCAAAACCCCAGTCGTGGAAGCCGAGCTTTTCCAGGGTCTCGAAGCCGTGGATGATGCCGCGCCCGCCGCAGCCGCGGCCGACCTCGGGGCCCCCGAGTTCCATGGCGTAAACCCCGTCGCGCTTGAAGCAGACGTCCCCGATGGCCACCGCCTCGCCGGCCAGCTTCTTCTTGCTGCTGGTCTCGATGATGGTGGGGCAGGCCTTGCCGCCGAAGAGCAGGCTGGTGGTGTCGCTCTTGGGGTCGCAGCCGATCAGCAGGACCTTCTTGCCCTGCTGGGCCATCATGTAGCTGAGGTTGGCCAGGGTGAAGCTCTTGCCGATGCCGCCCTTGCCGTAGATGGCGATGATCTGGGTGGTCTTGGTGACCGGGCCGCTGGCGGGCGCATCGGGCTCGATGGCGGCCTCCTTGCGCAGTTCATCGCGCAAGCCCTCCGCCTGGCTGGCTCGGGGCTGAAAAACCATCGGCGCGACTGCCGGGATGCTCGACGTGCTCATGCGTGGTGTCTCCAGTCCAATACCATCTTCAGGCAGCTGGCATCGTTGAATGCCTGGCTGTAGGCAGCGCCGGCGTTCTGCGCCGGTTCGCTGTGCGTCAACAAGCCGTCCAGCGAGAGCCGGCCGGCGTGCAGCAAGGCGTTGACCGCCAGCATGTCGGGCCGCTTCCATTCGGCAGCCACGCGGATGCGCGCTTCGCGCATGAAGGCGGGCGGGAAGTTCAGCGACAGCGGATGGGAATAAAACCCGGCCAGCACCACCTCGCCGCCGAAAGCCAGTCGGCCGATCAGGCTGTCGAGCAGACCTGCATCACCGCTGACGTCGTAAATGGCCTTGTAGTCACGGCGCTTGTCCTCGTTCGGGTGCACCACCTGGTAGCCCACGGCGCCATCGGCACGCTGCGGGTTGGTTTCCCAGACGGTGAAGTCCTGAATGCCGGCCGCCACATTCATGCGCGCCAGCAAGCGGCCGAGCACACCGTGACCCACGATCAAATCGGGCGGCGTGAAGGGCTGGGCTTGGCCGCCGCCGGCGACGCTGTGGTAGGCCGTGGCGGCCAAGGCCAGCAGCACGGCCTTCTCGCCTAACTTCTCATCCACCGGCACCACCTTGCCACTGGGCACGACCAGGCGCGAGGCGGAGCCACCGAACAAACCCTTGACCTCACCGAAGCAGCGCGCACCCGGCACAAACACCCGCTGGCCGATCCATTGCAGGCTGGCCGGGCCGACGGCAATCACCCGGCCCACCGCCTCATAACCCGGCACCAGCGGATACCCCATGCCCGGGAACATGGGCATGGTGCCGGTCCAGATCAGGCGTTCGGTGCCGGTGCTGATGCCGCTCCATTCCACCTCGACCACCACGTCCTCATCCTCAAGCGCCGGCAGGCGGAGCTGCGACAGGCTCAGGTGCTCGGGACGGTCAATCACCACGGCCAAGGTGTTCATGCTCAGTTCTCCAAGCGCTG
>JAIXSD010000044.1 GCA_027484885.1 Rubrivivax sp. | reverse complement strand
TTCGCCGCCAAGAACGGCGCCGACCACATCGTCATGGGCGCACGCGGCGCCTCGGCCCTGCGCCGCTATCTGGGCAGCGTGTCGGCCCAGGTGGTGACGCAGTCGGAATGCTCGGTCACCGTGGTGCGGGAACCGGTGAGCGCAGAGGCCTGAGTCCATCAGCGCGGCGACAACGCCAGCCTGCGGCTCAGCGCCTCACTACACTGGCGCCACCATGTCCACGACCGCGCCCTCCCCTGCTCCCGCTCCCGCTGCCAACCCCTGCATCCAATGTGGCGCCTGCTGCGCCAGCTTCCGCGTCGATTTCGCGCGTGAAGAGCTGCAAAGCGAAGGAGGCTGCGTGCCCGATGGCCTGAGCGTGGAGCTCAACGACAGCCTGGCCCGCATGCGCGGCACCGACCATGCACGCCCGCGCTGCGCCGCCCTAGTGGGCACCGTGGGCCAGGCCGCGCATTGCGGCATCTACGAGTGGCGCCCTGGTCCTTGCCGGGAGTTTGGCTTGCGCGCACCCATGGGCATCGGCGATGAAGCCTGCGCCAGGGCGCGCGCCCGGCATGGGCTGGCGCCGCTGGCTTGAGCCCTGCGCAGGCTCGGCTCAGCGCACGCTGCCGATGGTTTTGTTGCTGGACTTGCGGCTGGTCTTGAGCAGGTCCAGCTTGGCCGAGTACATCTGACGCTCGCGCTCGTTGCTGCTGTTCTCCAAAGCTTGGGCCATGTGCTTGTGCGCGGCCTGCACATCGCCCAGGCCGTAGTTGGCCAGGGCCGCCCAGAAATGGAACTCGTGGAAATAGGCCGAGCGGGCCAGCTCACGCTCGAACAAGGCCTTGGCCTGCTGGTACTCGCCGCGGCGCATGGCGGCCACGCCCTCGTCAAAAAACTTGTAGGGTGGATAGGGCTGCAGCTCTCTCAGCTTGGCTTCCAAGATCTGCGCCTCGGGCAAGCGCGACTGGCCTTGCTCGGCCAAGACCAGCAGCAGGTTTGACAAGGCCTGGGTGTTCTCGGCCTCCACTGACAGGACATGCCGGAAACTCGCCTGCGCCAGCGCCGGCTCACCGTGACGCCTGTAGATGACGCCCAAGGTGTTGTAGGCGGAAAGCAGGCGCCCATCGGCCCGCAGCGCCGCCTTGACCCACCAGTAGGCCGCGTCCACCTCATTGCGGGCCAGGCTTTCGGCTGCACGGTTGTTCATGTACATGGCCACCACCGTGTGCTCGTCGATCTCACGGCTGCGCTGGCCACGCAGCTCCACACCGGGCAGAAAGTCCACCACCATCATGCTGCCATCGTCACCCGAAAAAGAGTTGGGCTCAGCGCGGCGCCGCGCCAGCGACAGGTTGACGTGGCCGGTCAGGAAATACATATCGCCCTTGCGCGCCCAGAAGTCATCCAGGAACACGCTTTGGTAGCGCACGGGCAGATTCAGATGCCGGGCAAACGCACCCGTCATGATGACCAGGGACAAACAATTGCCGCGCTTGTCGGCAAAGGCCTGCGAGGCCGTCCGGGTCTGGTCGGCGTCGTATTCCAGTTGCAATTGCCCCTTGGTGTAGAGCGCCTCCAGCAGCCCCTCGCGCAGGCCGCGGCTGCGCAGCAGGTGCGAAACCTCGTTGTCGACATAGTCCCGCATGGCGGGGCTGAGCGCGAACACGGCTTCGGGGTCGATGGGTTCGGCCTGCGGCTTGAACAGCTCGTCGCGGAACAAGGAAATCGCCGGCGCAGGTGACGGCTCCACATGCGCGCAGCCGCCCAGGTACAGCGCCAACAAGCAGAGCGCGAACACTCGCAGACCCAGGCCTCGGTTCTTCATCATGGAGACTCCTTGCTTGGCCTCGCTGGGCTCATCCACACCCGACCCGCCAGCCCCGATCCGGCAGGCTGCCCGGTTCTTTCCGCCGACCGCAGGGCACCGGCCCATGCAGACGCAGTGTAGAAAAGAGCTTAGTCCTTGCACCCCCAGAAGAACACCCATGACTTTCGGCCTCCATTCAGGGTGCAAGAACGAGCACGCCTCACCACCGGGAACGCAGCCAGCCCAAGCCCGCCGACGTCCCGCCCGCCACCGCACCCCGAGCCGGCCGGTATTCGCAGCCCACCCAGCCCTCATAGCCCAGCGCATCGATGAGCTGGAACAGGTGGCGGTAGTTGATCTCGCCGACATCGGGCTCGTGACGCTCGGGCACGCCAGCGATCTGCAGGTGGCCGACGCGGCCGCTGGGCAGGTAATGGCGCAGCTTGGTGCTCAGGTCGCCCTCGCTGATTTGTGTGTGGTACAGGTCCATCTGCACCTGGACATTGGGCGCGCCGATCTCATCGAGCAAGGCGTGGGCCTGGTCCTGGCGCTGCAGGAAGTAGCCCGGCATGTCGCGCGCGTTGATGGGCTCGATCATCAAGCTCACGCCTTGTGCCGCCGCCAAAGCGGCAGCCTCGCGCAGGCGTCGAACGTACCTGGCCTGCGCAATGGCTGGCGTCTCATCCGCAGGGATCAGGCCCGCCATCACATGAAGCCGCGGACATTGCAGCGCCCGGGCGTAGACCAGGGCCTGCTCGATGCCGGCCATGAACTCGGTCTCACGCCCGGGCAAGCAGGCCAGGCCGCGCTCGCCGGCCGCCCAATCGCCCGGCGGGGCGTTGAACAGCACCTGCTGCAGCCGGTGTTCTTGCAACTGGGCTGCCAGCGACTCAGGCGCAAAGGCATAGGGAAACAGGAACTCGACCGCGTGGAACCCATCGCGCGCGGCGGCGGCAAAGCGGTCAAGGAACTCCAGCTCGGTGTAGAGCATGGACAGATTGGCGGCGAAGCGGGGCATGTCAGATCCAGGCAGCAAGCGGTTTGGTAACCCGATTGATTGTGTCCCGCCGGGCTGGACTCACTAAGATGCCCGCCATGAAACTCGCACTGATCGCCCACGACGGCAAGAAAAACGACATGGTCGCCCTGGCGGCCGAGTTCAAGGCCTTTTTGCAGAGTTGCCAGCTGATGGCCACCGGCACCACCGGCGGGCGGCTCGTCACCGAGCTGGGCCTGAGCGTGGAGCGCCTGCTCAGCGGCCCGCATGGCGGCGATCTGCAGATCGGCGCGCGCCTGGCCGTCGGCGAGGTCGATGCGGTGATCTTTCTGCGCGACCCGATGACACCGCAGCCGCACGAGCCCGACATCAACGCCCTGGTGCGCGCCTGCGACGTGCACAACGTGCCATGCGCCACCAACACGGCCGGTGCGCGCTTGATGCTGGAGCGCTGGACTCAGCTGGGCTGAAGCTGCGCCGACTCAGCGTTCCACCAGCACCAGGGCCGTGCGCCCCGGCACCTTGACCTGGCCGCTGGCGGCCTCAAACGCGAACTCTCGCTTCGGCCGCGGGTCCGCCGCCCCCGGCGCCAGATGCACCGGGTGCAGCGCATAGCGCCGTCCGGCCAGCTCGGGCAGCTGCAAGACCTGGGCCTCAGGGCTGGAGTTGAGGAAATAGGCCAGGCGGGCAAAGCCCGCGTCCTTCAGGCCCTGTCCGTCGATTTCAGCGGCCAGCACCAGCGGGTTCTGCGCCGGCCCGGTGTTGAGAAAACGCAGCCGCTGGCGGATCTCGGCCGCGCTGCTCAGGCGCAGCAGCCGGCTGCTGGCGCGGATCTTCAGCAGGTCGCGAAAGCCATCACGCATCCAGGCGATCTCGGCCGGGCCGGGGGCGATGCCCGGGTCGGCCAGCAAGGGCGCCAGCCAGGGGTACAGAGCCTGGTTGTCGGCGGCCGGCGGCAGGCCGGTGCCGAAGAAATTGCGCTGGTAGCTCCAGTCGAGGCGGTTGAACCAGTCGCCCGAGTCATAGCTGTTGCGGTCCAGCGATTTGGAGCGCAGCACATCGATGCCGGCATGGAAGTAGGCCACGCCCTGGCTGAAGGCCGTCAGCGCCGCGCCCAGCAGCTGCACGCGCGCACGCTCGGCCCGCGGCGTGTCCTGCGGCAGCTTGAGCACGTTGATGTCGAACAGGGTCTGGTTGTCGTGGTTGTCCACGTAATTGACCACCTCACCGGGCTCGGAGACATAGCCAGCCGGCTGGTCGCCGTAGGCGATCTGCTCCGCGCGCAGGCGCGGGCCGCGCCAGGTGTCCAGCTCAAAGCCGCGCAGCGAGCCCGCCAGGCCCACGCGCAGCAGGTCGGCGCTGGCCATCAGCTGCGAGCGCTCTGCGGCGGTGCCGACATATCGGTTGGGTGCAAAACCCAGGCCGTTCAGCCAGCCCTGGTTCTTCAGCACATCGAGGCCGTTGTCACCGGCGCTGCCGCCGCGGGCCGCATCACGCGCCCGATCGCTGAAGGTGCCGATGCCGCTGCCGTTGAGCGAGAGCTGGGAGGCCTGAACAAAACGGGCGCCGTTGGCCACCTCGCCGAAGTTCCAGCCCTCGCCGATCAGTTGCACTGGCTGTCCGGCGGCGGCGTTGACGCGCTGCTGCAGCGCCTCCATCACCGCGCGCGGCTGGTGGGCCATCAGGTCGAAGCGGAAGGAATCGATGCGGTACTCGCGCGCCCACAGGGCCACCGAGTCGATCATCAGCTTGGCCATCATGCGCTGCTCGGTGGCCGTGTTGTCACAGCAGGTCGAGCGCTCGACCTGGCCCTTGGCATCGAGGCGCTGGTAGTAGCCGGGCACGATGCGATCGAG
>JAIXSD010000555.1 GCA_027484885.1 Rubrivivax sp. | reverse complement strand
GCGATGGACGAGCCGTCGAAAGCATGGCCGGAGACGAACTTGTCTTCGTCGAAGTGCGAAACCGGCACGGTCACGTGCTGTTCCTTGCCACGGGTGTCGGTGAAACGGAAGTCAACAAACTTGACTTCGTTTTCCTTGACGATCTTCATCACGTCGGCGACGGTCTTGGCCATCAGAAACTCCTAAACGGGTAAGTAGCGGGAGAAAGCTTGCGGATGCGTAGGTATTTGTTTGGCTTGCACTGCTCGAACAGACTCAGGCCGCGCAGCCTTTGAATAAGCAGTTTGTGTGCCAACTTTGGGCTGCACGTGCGCTTTGCGTCGGCTCTCGGGGCCCGGCCCCGCAAGCCCTGCGCTGCACCGGTGCATCCAGCCTCAAAGCCCCGGGATTATGGGCCGAGGCCCGGCCCCGGAACAGGGCGGCAGGTCAAGAAATCACGAGACGATCACCAAAATAGTGCAAGACCAGGCGCCCTAGCGCACCAATTCAGTGCTCACCGTGGCACCAAACTGGATCACGCCGCTTTTCAGTGCCTGGTAGGCCGCGTCCATCTGTTCGGCCGGGCCCTTGACGCCCAGCTCGATGTGGCGGCCCCACTGCGGGTGGTCCACGCTGGGCAGGCTGAAGACCTTGATGCCGGGGAACTCCGCCTCGACTCGCTCCATCAGCGGCGTCAGGCTGGCTTCCATGGCGCCCTGGACGATCAGCGACAGCTCCTGGCGCTGCACCGGGCGCTGCAGATCGGCATGGCGCTGGTCCAGCACCCATTCCATCATCGGGTGGGCCATCACCGGGAAGCCGGGCACGAAATAGACCGTGCCGACCGAGAAGCCCGGGATCCTGTTGAAGGGGTTGGGGATGATGTCGGCGCCGGCCGGGAACACGCCCATCTCCAGGCGGCGCAAGGTGTCGGGGTGATCGGGGTCGACCGCCTCGCCCTTCTCGGCCGCCATGTCCTGGATGCGCTGCCAGATCAGGGCGCGCGCCTCGGGGTGCAGAGCGAGGTCCCGGTCGAGCGCCGCGGCCGCGGCCTGGCGGGTGTGGTCGTCCGGCGTGGCGCCGATGCCGCCGCAGCTGATCACCAGGTCACCACTGGCAAAGGCCTCACGCAAGCGGGCGCTGATGTGGGCGCGGTCATCGCCCAGATACTGGGCCCAGTCCAAGCTCATGCCGCGCGCGGCCAGGATCTCGATGAACTTGCTGAGGTGCTTGTCCTGGCGCTTGCCGGACAGAATCTCGTCGCCAATGATGATCAGGCCGATCTTGGGCCGAGGGGTCGAAACCGAGGGGGTGTTCATGCGTCTTCCGCCTTGGGCAGCATTGGAGGGGGTGTGGGAGTGGGGGCTTCGGCGTCGAGCACCAGGCCCGAGGCTGCGGGCGCCGCGGCCGAACGGCTCAGGCGCAGCTCTTGCAGCGCTGCCAGGCAGTAATGCGTGAACCACAGGGAGGAAAACGCGAAGACCAGGGTGTAGAGCCAGATCGAGGCCAGGATCAGAAACGGCGCCAGGGCCACGGCCATCACGCCAAACGCCCAGATCGCCGCCGGCGCTGCGCCGAGGTAACCGGTCAGCAGGCCCAAGCCCAGCAAGGGAACGCGGTGCAAGCGCAGCAGCTGGCGCCGCTCGGCCACCGAGGCATGCTCGGACAAGGCGTCGTAGGCAAACACTCGGTAACCCAGCCAGCCCCAGATCAGCGGCGGCACGATCAGCACCAGGGGTGGGATCAGCAGGAAAGGCAGGCTGATCACAAAGGCCAGCAAGGCCAGCACGCCATGGCCGAGCGACCACAGCAGCGAATGCACAAAAGATGCCCCCCGCTTGCGCTCCAGCAGCGGAAAGCGCCGCTGCGCCACCAGATTGACGGCGGTGGGCGTCAGCAGCAAGGCCACCAGCAACAGGCTCAGCACCACCAGCACCGGCAAGGCCAGGGCCAGCACCAGCAGTGGCGCCAGGGCTGAGCGGAAACCGCCCAGGCCGACATGGTCCAGCCAGCCCAGCAAGGACTCGATCAGGCGCCAGGACTCCAGCTGCGCGCGCATGCCGTCCACCGCCTGCTCCCAGAAAAAGTAGCCCAGGCCAAAAGCCAGCAGGGCCGCGATCAGCAGGGGCAGCAGGGACAGGGCGATCACCCGCGGATGCAGGCAGTAGGCGGCCGCGCGCCAGAAGGCGTCAGCCACACGGCTCAAGGATTGAACAGGCATGTCGGGATGGTGAAGGCGAAACCGCGAAGCGGCTCATAAAACCGAACAAAAAAAGAGCGGCCCGGGGCCGCTCGCAGTGCAGGTGATCGGCGCGCGGCCCTCGCTCACTCGTCGTCGCCGCCGAGCAGGCCACCCAGAATGCCCGCTCCTGCCGCGCCGGCCGCGAAGCCGCCGAGCACCGAGCCTTCTTCCCGGCGCCCGCCGTTCTGCGGGGCAGCGGCAAAGATGCGCGAAGCCAGGCGCGAGAAGGGCAAGCTCTGCAGCCAAACCTCGCCCGGGCCGGTCAGCTTGGCCAGGAACAGGCCTTCGCCGCCGAACAGCGCGGTCTTGATCTTGCCGACATACTGAATCTCAAAATCCACGCTCGGCGTGTAGGCCACCACGCAGCCGGTGTCCACCAGCAGGGTCTGGCCGGGCGCCAGGGTGCGACGCACCACGGTGCCACCGGCGTGGACAAAAGCCAGGCCGTCGCCTTCGAGCTTTTGCATGATGAAGCCTTCACCGCCGAAAAAGCCGGTGCCCAGCTTTTGCTGGATGGCGATGCCCAGAGACACGCCGCGGGCCGCGCACAGGAAAGAATCCTTTTGGCAGATCAGGGTGCCGCCGAGCTGGCGCAGATCCATGGGCAGGATCTTGCCCGGGTAGGGCGCGGCAAAGGCCACGCGCTGCTTGCCCGAGCCTTGGTTGGTGTAGATGGTGGTGAACAGCGATTCGCCGGTGATCAGGCGCTTGCCCGCACCCAACAGCTTGCCGAAAAAACCGCCCTGGCTGGCTGCGCCATCACCAAAGACGGTATCCATGGAAATGCCGGCATCCATGAACATCATGCTGCCAGCCTCGCCGATGGCGGCTTCGCCCGGGTCGAGCTCGACCTCGACGAACTGCATCTCGGCGCCCTTGATCTCAAAATCGACAACATCCATGGCCATGACAAAAAACTCCTCACTCACTGGGGGAAAGACTGCGGGCGCGATGTTAGCCAGTTTTTGAGGCCGCTGCCGTCGGTCACGGCAGTGGGGCGGAGAAGCCCAAGCCCATCCCTATACTGCCGCCCATGAACGATGACGCCCGCGCGCCCGACGCCGCCGCACCCAAGCCCGGGGACAGCTATGTGCAGTCCTTTGCCCGCGGTCTGTCGGTGATCCGCGCCTTCGACGCCAGCGCACCACGCCAGACCCTGACCGAGGTGGCGCGCCGCTGCGGCATGACGCGGGCCGGCGCCCGCCGCATCCTGCTGACCCTGGAAACCTTGGGTTATGTGAAGAGCGATGGCCGCCTGTTCGCCCTGACCCCCAAGATCCTCGACCTCGGCTTTGCCTACCTGTCATCACAGCCGCTGTGGCAGTTTGCCGAGCCGGTGATGCAGCAGCTGGCGGCCGAGCTGGGCGAGAGCGTCTCGGCTGCGGTGCTGGAAGGCCAGGACATCGTCTACGTGCTGCGCGTGCCGGCGCGCAAGATCATGAGCATCAATTTGGGCGTCGGCAGCCGCCTGCCAGCCTGGTGCACTTCGATGGGCCGCGTGCTGCTGGCCAGCCTGCCGCCCCCGGCGCTGGAGTCGCAACTGAGCCAGGTCCAGATCGCCCCGCTGGCCGGCCGCACGGTCGCCAACCTGCCCGATCTGCGCGAGCGCATCCAGCAAGCCGGCCGCCAGGGCTGGTGCTTGGTCAACCAGGAACTCGAAGACGGCCTGGTCTCCCTGGCCGCCCCCATCACCGATCGCAACGGCCAGGTGATCGCCGCCCTCAACGTCGGCTCCCAAGTGAACCGCCGCGCGCCCGACCAACTGCTGGCCCACACCCTGCCCCGCCTGCTCGACGCCGCCGGCCAAATTTCGCGTCTGCTGCAGATCAAGGCTTGAATAAAGCCCGGGGGCCTGCGCATTTCGGAGGTCCCCTGTGTTTGTCGTTTTCGCTGCGGTGGCTCGGCCCGCCGCCGGGCTCATGGTTCGCGGGTCGGCTCTTCGAGCCGACTGCCCTCGGTGCTCACTCCGCGGCTCAGCGGCGCCAATCTCCCTCCGTTCGCTGCGCTCACTGTGGTCAAACAGTGGCGCCGAGTCAGTTCTTGAAGCGCGCGAGTACGCGCGCCTGAGCCGCTCCGCTGCGCCCTCGGCCGCGCACAAATCGCCCGTCGGCGGGCCGAGCCACCTCCGGAGCAGGCGTTCTCCACCGACGAGGGGCTCATCGACCGCGATGCAAGCGCCGACCCCCGGAACCATGAGCCCGGTGGCGGCGCGGGCTGCAGGGCCTCACGAATCAAGCCAAAGGCCGTCTCGTGCCGGCTCTGGTCTCTATCAAGCCTTGATCTGCAGCAGACGCGAAATCTGGCCGGCGGCGTCGAGCAGGCG
>JAIXSD010000776.1 GCA_027484885.1 Rubrivivax sp. | reverse complement strand
TATTGCCGCCTGACCGGGCGCAAGCTGCGGGTCTACTGGGATTCGATCACCCCCAACGGCTGCCTGACGCCGCTGGAGCGCCTCTACCAGAACCAGTTCGAGCCCATCAGCCTGGCCGAAATCGAGGCCCTGGCCGGCCGCAGCGTGGCCTTGTTCACCGAGAAGGGGCCTGGCCACGGCGTCAAGCGCGAAGCCGAACGGTTTGGCCGCGATCAGCTGCTCAAGATCTCGCAGTTCTCCACGCCCCAGCATTCGCAGGCGCTCCAGCTGGATGATGCGCATGAGACCGTGATCGTCTACGACAACGACTACCTGGACTGCGTGCCGCGCGATCTCTCGATCGCTGCTTTGCGCAGCCTGGTGCCGGCCGAGGACATCCGCGCCCAGGTGCTGGCCCAGGCGGCCGAGCACGGCCTGACGCTGCAGACCAAGGGCGTGCATGCCCGCGGCACCGATTTCGGACTCAAGGACGCGCTCGACCTTTACAGCGGCCTGATCCGCGACCGCATCGGCGTGGACCGAGGCGAAAAGTTCTTCCTCTCGACCGAAGACGAACAGCTGGAGCACGGCCTGCGTGAGCTCTTCCCCAGCCAGCTGATGAGCCGCCACGACCGCTTGCATCTGCAGCTCAACGAGGGCAAGGCGGTCTGGGGCGACCCGGACAGCTACACCGTCAGCGCCGACCATGGCGTCGATGCGCTGAAAGACATCTACCTGCTGTCCTGCGTCAATCTGGTGGTCTTCCACCCGGGTAGCACCTTCGCCGAGATCTCCCGCCATCTGCATGGCGTGCTGCAAGAGGCGGCGCCTGTTGCCAGCAGCGTGGTGTCGCCCGCGGCGGCACCGGTCTCGGCCCTGGAGCGTGTCAACAGCTTGTTTGTGCAACGCTGCGCCCAGATGCTGCCGCGCGGCGGTGCCACGTTTCCGCTCAGCGCAGTGCCGGGTGAGCCCGGCCCGGCGCCACTGGAGACCCTGCCGCCCGAGTTCATCTACTGGGAGACCCTGGGCTACAAGACTCCCATTCTTGAGCGCATGATCCCGCGAGGCGAATCGACAGCTGTGTTGAGATGGGATGCTGATCGCTTCACGCGATGGGTTGAGGCGGGTCTGGCCCGATTCAGCGAGGACGATTTCCGCTTGCTCTGCCCGTATCCCGAAGCTTTGTCGCAGCTTGCCAAGCTGCAAAGCCATATCCGCGGAAGCAAGATCCTGATCATTGGCTCCGAGACTTACTGGCTGGAACTGCTGTGCTGCCTGTTTGGCGCTGCTGAAGTCACCACGGTCGAGTACCGCGAGATCCACTGGGACGGCGAGCTGCGCAGCCCGACCCCCGTGCGCACCATCACCTGGGACCAGTACTTGAACGAGCTGGATCGCCATGAGCAGGCCTACGACATGGTGCTGTCCTACAGCTCCATCGAGCACTCGGGCCTGGGCCTCTACGGCGATCGCTTCATGCCGCTGGGCGACCTGTACACCTTCTTGCTGATGTCGCGCTGCATTGCGCCGCACGGCATGTGTGCCGTTGCCGTGCCGGTGGGGCAAGACCTGACCCATTTCAATGCCCATCGCATTTACGGCGTCACCCGCATGCGGGCGCTGGAGCAGGTGGGCGAGATGAAACTGATCGGCATGGCCACGCCCGACGAGGCCTATCTGGCCAGCCACGAGACCGAGGCGGCTCTGCGTGCCGGCTGGTCGATCGCCTCGCTCGCCACCTTGCCCTTGGGCAAGCTGCGTCAGCCGGTGCTGTGCTTCGGCCAGGCCAGTTTCAGCAACGAGAACTTTGCCGCCCGCCGCATGGGCCGGGTGCCCGCCGGCTTTGGCCTGACGGCTGCCGCGGCCCCGGCTGCGGCGCCCCAGGCGGCCAGCACGGCCGTGGCCGGCCGCCCGGCTGACCCGCATCAGATTGCATTGCAGGCCAGCGCTCAAGCCATTGGCGGCGCCCGCTTTGTCGAGGTGACGCATGTGCGGCCCTTCGGTTTCAGCGAGCTGGAGGTGCAGCGCGTCAATGTCTCCGTCGACGAGGCGCTGGCCGCCGATCCTGCCCAATTCGCCGGCATCCAGCATTGCTTCCTGCATGTGCTTCTGGGCTGTGGCGTGCCGCAGCTGCGCTTCATCCAGACCCTGCGCTGGGCGCTGCAGCACTTTGAGCAGGTCCACATCCTGGAGCACAACGCGGCCAGCAGCGACTGGGAGGTCAGCGAGGCGGTGCGCATCGACCACTGCATCGCCAACTGCCTGAACAGCGAGCAGCTCTACAGCATTGCCCGTCTGCTGAGCCTGCAGGTCTCGCCCTTGCAGCGCCTGCCGGGCTGGCAGTCGCCCGAGCGCAATGTGCTCTTCACCCTGGCCGGCAAGAGCCAGGCCCTGCGTTGGGACGATGTGGCTGGCTTCTACGGACAGGTGGGCCTGACGGCACAAATGGACGGCAAGCATTCCTTCCAGAGCTGGAACGATGTCTACCTGGGCACGGCCGAGGCCGTCAGCCTGGTGCAGCGCCACATCCAGCAGCTCAACGCAGCCCGCGGCCGCTATGTAGGCAAGAGCTTGTATGCCAGCTGCGGCGGCTTCTTCAGCCTCGATCAGATGCAGGCCTGCAGCGGCCAGGGCCTGGCCGAGCTGGTGCTGTTCGACGTCAACCCCTTTACCGTCAGCTTTGCCCAGACGGTGCACCGCCTGATCAAGGGCTCGCCGAGCCGGCGTGATTTCCTGCAGGCCTATCTGCTGGCCAAGGTCGAGGCCTTGCCCGGTGAGCGCTTCCAGATCGATGCACGCACACCGTTTGAGGCGCGCCTGCGCCAGGCCGCCGAGGTGGGCGCGCTGTATGGCGAGGACATCTTCAACATCTTGCGCAGCCTGCTGTTCGCCCGCCTGCAAAGCAGCGGCCTGCAGGTCTGGGGCATGCGCAATGTCGGCGACAACCGCATCGATGTGGCAGCGCGCCTGGACATCCATGCCAAGCAAGAACGCTTCATCGATTCCAACTGCCTGATCAATGGCGAGGGCTCCTGGCTGTCCAGCGAGGGCGCCTACCTGCAGGTGCGCAATCTGCTGCTGAACACGCCCACCCGCTACGTGGTGGCCAGCATCGAGGCCCTGGACAGCAAGCCGGGTGATCTGATGCTGGCCTCGAACATCTTCGACTTCGTGCCGCCTGCGGTGCGTCAGAAGATTGCCGCTGATGTGCTGTGATTCAGACCTCTGTCTAGGCTAGAAATCAGATGATTCAAGATCGAACCGTCACCTTGGGCGACCAGACCACGACGATAGGCCTGCGAAACGGAACGACCGATTTGCCCCTCTTCGAGCAGATCTTCACTGCGCAGGTCTTTTCTCTGGCACGGCTCAAACGCGCTGCCGAGCTGAACAAGTTCTACAGCTTTGCTGTCCAGATGGGATGGACGCCCCTCATCATTGACCTGGGAGCCAATATTGGCCTCAGCGCGCTGTACTTCAGCATGATTTGGCCCAAGGCCAAGGTGCTGGCCGTTGAGCCCGAGGCCGCCAACTACGTGCGTTTGCTTGCCAATATTGAGTCTCGGCCGCAGATCGTGCCCTATCAAAAGGCGGCAAGTTGCCGAAGCGAGTCGGTCGAAATCAGCAACCCGGATACCGACTCGGTTGGATTCCAGACCCAGGCTGCATCAGGTGGGGGGATTTCTACCGTCACCGTCCCGGAGCTGCTGGAGCACTACCCTTTGTCCGCAGGCTTTTTGCCTTTCATGATCAAGGTGGACATCGAAGGTTATGAGTCGGTGCTGTTCGAGGAAAACGTCGATTGGATCGATGCCTTCCCCTTGATGACCATCGAGTTGCATGACTGGGCCCTCCCGGGCAAGGGCACATCCAAGTCTTTTCTCAAGGCGATTGCCGGGCGTGACCGAGACTTTGTCTACCTCGGTGAAAACGTGTTCTCGATCCCGTATCGCCTGAGTTTGCCGATCTGAGTTTTTTCAGCGACAGCGCATCAAAAAGGGCCACGCGGCTTGCACCGTGTGGCCCTTTTGCTTGGGTTTCTCCTGAGATGAGCTTCAGCCCTGGTAGAAGGCGCGGACGCTCTGGCAGATGCGCTCGATCTGCGCGTCCGTCAGCTGGATCATGGACGGCAGCCACAGGCCCGAGCGACCGATCTCTTCGGCCGCCGGGTGATGGCCGGGCAGGGCGTAGGCCTTTTGCTGATGGATGGGCGGGTACATGGTGCGGGTGCCGATGCCCTGGGCCTTGAGGTGGGCGGCCAGGGCGTCGCGGCGCTCGGCGCGGCAGTCGATGAACCAGGGCGTGCACAGGCTCAGGTCATGGGCGAAGAGCTGGATGCCGGGGATGCCGGCCAGGCCCTCGGCATAGCGGCGCCAGATTTCCTTCTTGCGCTCGATGCGGCCGGGCAGCTGGCGCATCTGGGCCAGGCCCACGCAGGCTTGCAGCTCGGTGAACTTGAAGTTGTAGCCAATGCTGTCATGCACATCGGTGCCGCCGGCGGCGCGGCCGAAGTCCTTCAGGCGGCGCAGCTTGTCGGCCAGGCCATCGTCGTCGGTGATCAGGGCGCCGCCCTGGCCGGTGGAGATGATCTTGGGGGCCGAGAAAGAGAAGCTTCCGATGGCGCCGGCGCGGCCGATGTGGCGGCCGTCGGGGTAGACGGAGCCCAGGGATTGGGCGGCGTCTTCGATCAGGGCCACGCCGGTTTCGCGCGCCAGGGCCTCGAAAGCTGCGATGCCGCAGGCCGGCGCGCGGCCATTGGCCGAGACCAGCATGATGGCGCGGGTCTTGGGCGTGATGGCGGCGCGGGTGGCGGCCAGGTCCAGGATGAGCGTGTCCGGGTCGACATCGACAAACACCGGCTTCGCGCCCAGCATCTTCACCGAGTTGGGCGTGGCGATCATGGTGTAGTCGGGCACGATGACTTCATCGCCCGGGCCCACGCCCACGGCGATGGCAGCCAGGGTCAGCGAGACCGTGCCGTTGTTGACGACGATGCAGTGGCGCGCGCCGGTGAACTCGGCGATCTGGCGCTCGAAGGCCTCGGTCTTCTTGAACTCGGTGAAGAAGCCGTCTTCGTCGAGGTAGGCCATCAGCTCGGCCTTTTCCTCGCCGCCGAACAGCGGCCGCATCTGGGGGATGAATTCTTGTGTGTCGCTCATGATGGCGGGGTCAGGCGGCTTTGCGCGCCTGCAGGTTCAGGGACACCAGGATGCCGGTGTCTTTTTGCATATGGGGGAAGTAGGCCTGCGAGTGGTCGTCCACCGCGGCATGCTCGGTCTGGCGCCAGTCCCAGCGCTCGGGGGCGACAAAGCCGCATTCCGTGAGCAGGGCGCTCAGGCTGGCCTGGTCGTAGGTGGTCTTGTGGTAAAGCGTGGCCGGGCCTTGCTCGGTCTGGATGGCCATCTTGCCGTAGAGCGGGCCCAGCACCCGGGCCAGCTCGCCGGTCTGCTGGTAGACCTGGATCAGGGCCTGGAAGTCCGGCACGGCCAGGCGCAGCACGCCGCCGGGCGCCAGCACCCGGTGCCATTCTTTCAGCACCGCCCTGGCCTGGTCGCGGTCGAAATACTCCAGCGCATGGCTGCAGTAGATCAGCGAGGCCGAGTTGTCGGCCAGGAAGGGCAGGGCATCGATGCCGGATTTGTGGTCGATGTGCGGCATGTCGCACAGGTCCACATGGACGAAGCCGGGGATGACCCGGTGCCAGCAGCCCAGGTGGACCTTGAGCAGCCCGTCCGTATTGCCCACCGCCGCCGCGCTCACAGCCGCCTCCGGTCCGCGTCGGCGCCGACGTAGGGGCCGTTCTTGATCTCCAGCACCTGGGTGCCGTTCTCGAGGATGTGATAACCGTGGCCGCCGCGCAGCAGCACCAGGATGTCCCCGGCGCCGGCTTCCAGCTCGGCCACTTTCTGATCGGCCGTGTCGTAGATTTCGGCGCGCACGCGGCCGGCGCGGATGTAGAGCACTTCCTGCGTCCACAGCACCTCGCGGCTCACCTCCTTGTGGCTGTGGGCCAGCAAGGTCTTGCCCTGCTCATAGCCCCAGGTGCCCACCTGCTGGTAGTCGCCCTCGGGGGAAAAGAACTGCAGGCCGCCGCTCCAGGCCACGCTGGCCGGGATGTGGCGGGCCAGCACCAGCTCGCCTTGCTTGATTTCAGTGACTGCCATGGGCTTCTTGCTCCAGATACCAGCGGATGGTGGCGCGCACGCCGTCTTCAAAATCGATCTCGGGGGACCAGTTCAGCAGGGCCTGGCCGCGGCTGCCGTCCACGGTTTTGTAGGGCGCGCCGTCGGGCTTGCTCGGGTCCAGCACCAGGCGGCCGGTGTAGCCGATCTCGCGCTGGATCATCTCGGCCATGGCCAGGATGGAGATGCCGCGGCCCACGCCGATGTTCACCGGCTGATCGCAGCGCGGTGCGGCCAGGCCGCGGACCAGGGCTTGCGCGCCGTCGTCCACATGCAGCCATTCACGCACCGGCGTGCCGCTGCCCCAGACCACCACCTCGGGCAGGCCCAGCTTCTTGGCCCGGGCGAACTTCATCACCAGGGCGCCCAGGGCATGGGAGCGCTCTTCCTCGAAATGGTCTTCGGGGCCGTACATATTCGACAGGATCAGGTTGACCACATCGAGCCCGTACTGCTGGGCATAGGCTTGCGCGCCGACCCAGGAGGCCTTGCGCACAAAGCCGTAGACCATGACCGAGTCATGCAGCGGGCCATCCCAGAACTCGTCTTCCTTGAAGAGCGTGGCCTTGGCCGGGTAGGCGCAGTTGGAGATGGGGTTGACGATGCGCTGCACGCCGTGGCGCTGGGCGCTGGCGAGCAGATTCAGCGTCATCTGCAGGTTGTTGTGAAAGAGCTCGGCCGAATGCTTGTAGCCGAACTGGATGCCGCCTACAAAGGCCGCGCAGTGGATCACCTGGCTGGGCTTGTGGGCGGCAAAAAAAGCCTCGGTGGCGATCGGGTCACGCAGGTCCAGGCCCAGAGACATCGAGGTCTTCAGATGGGGCTGGCCCTGGGCATCCAGCAGGCGGCAGACGCGCCGACCCAGAAAACCAGTGGCGCCGGTGACCAGAATCATGGCTCATGGCCTCCGTAGGTTTCGTTCTTGAGGTCGTACTGCACCATCATGCGAACCAGGTCGCGGATCGAGGTCTTGGAGGTCCAGCCCAGCTTCTCGCGCGCCTTGCTGGCGTCGCCCCAGAGCAGGTCCACCTCGGCCGGGCGGAAGTAGCGCGGGTCGATCACCACCAGGGGGCGGCCGGTGCGGCGGTCCAGGCCGCGCTCGTTCACGCCTTCGCCCTGCCAGTCCAGCTCGATGCCCACTTCGGCGAACGCCATGTCCACGAACTGGCGCACGGTGTAGGTTTCGCCCGAGGCGATCACATAGTCGTCGGCTTTTTCCTGCTGCAGCATCAGCCACATGGCTTCGACATAGTCCTTGGCATAACCCCAGTCCCGCTTGGCGTCGAGGTTGCCGAGGCTGAGCACGGCCTGGCGGCCTTGCGAGATGCGGGCCACGGCCTTGGTGATCTTCTTGGTCACAAAGGTCTCGCCGCGGCGCGGTGACTCGTGGTTGAACAGGATGCCGTTGCAGGCATAGAGCCCATGGCTCTCGCGGTAATTGACCACGATCCAGTAGGCATAGAGCTTGGCCGCGCCGTAGGGCGACTTGGGGTAGAAGGGCGTCTTCTCGCTTTGCGGCGCGGTCTCGGGCAGGCCGCCGAAAAGCTCGGAGGTCGAAGCCTGGTAGAAGCGCGGCTTGATGCCCAGGTCCTTGATGGCATTGAGCAGGCGGATGGTGCCCAGGGCATCGACCTCGGCGGTGTACTCGGGCACCTCGAAGGACACGGCCACATGGGACTGCGCGCCCAGGTTGTAGATCTCGTCGGGCTGGATCTTGGACAGCAGGGTGTGCAGATTGCTGGAGTCGGTCAGGTCGCCGTGGTAGGTCTTGAAGCGTTGGTGCTCGAGCAGGTGGTCGATGCGCGCCGAGGTGAAGACCGAGCTGCGGCGCAGGGTGGCATGCACCTCGTAGCCCTTGGCCAGCAGGGATTCCGCCAGGTAGGAGCCGTCCTGCCCCGTCACACCGGTGATGAACGCTTTTTTCATGGGTGTTTGCACTTTCGCTGGTTCAATTTCTCGCTGGAGCGTCCGAAAACGCGTGCGCCACAGCCTTGGCTTGCATTGGAGCGCAAGCCCGCCGGGCCCAAACGCCAGATTCAGCCGGGATTCGCTCCCTAAACCTGAGTCTATAGGGTGTGCCGCGCGCCGCCGTGCTGCCGGCATTGGGGTAAACAGCCGGGCTCCAGCCCGCTTTGTCGTGGGTTTCTTGGACAGCGCATCCAGTATCCTGCGCAGCATCGGGTGTGGCGCCGGCCGCGCCCCTGAGACCCAAGCGCGACCAGCCAGCCGGGAGTGAGCCGCAACGTGAATGCACCGATCTTGACCCCTGAACCGCAATCGCCGCCGGGCGTCTACGTCCACCCCATGGCCTTGCTGGAGAGCGCCGCGGTGGGCGAGGGCAGCCGCATCTGGGCCTTCAGCCATGTGCTGCCCGGTGCGCGCATCGGCCGCGATGCCAATGTCTGCGACCATGTCTTCATCGAAAACGATGTCGAGGTCGGCGACCGGGTGACGATCAAATGCGGCGTGCAGCTGTGGGACGGCGTGCGCATCGAAGACGATGTCTTCATCGGCCCCAATGTCACCTTTTCCAACGACCCTTTCCCGCGCAGCAAGCAGCGGCCCGAGGCCTTTGTGCAAACCCGGGTGCGCCAGGGCGCCAGCATCGGCTCAGGCGCCACGATTCGCCCCGGTGTGACCATCGGCGCGCGCGCCCTGGTGATGGACGGCGCCGTGGTCAGCCGAGATGTGCCACCGAACGCCATCGTCGCCGGCAACCCCGCCCACATCACCGGTTATGTGGACACCCCCCACGTGGATCTGCCGGGTCAGGCCTCGGCCACCCGGGCTGCGGCCCTGCCGGCCGACAGCCTGCCCCAGCTCAGCGTGGCGCGCGCCACTTTGCATCGCCTGCCCAAGATCGTCGATCTGCGCGGCGCGCTCAGCTTTGGCGAGATTGGCAGCCATCTGCCCTTCCAGCCGCAGCGCTTCTTCATGGTCTACGACGTGCCCAGCCGCGAGGTGCGCGGCGAGCATGCCCACCGCGCCTGCCACCAGTTCCTGGTCTGCGTGAAGGGCTCGGTCGGCATCGTGGTCGACGACGGCCAGCACCGTGACGAGATCCTGCTCGACAGCGCCCGCCTGGGCCTGCACATCCCGCCCATGGTCTGGGGCATCCAGTACCAGTTCTCGCCCGACGCCGTCTTGCTGGTGCTGGCCTCGGACACCTACAGCGCCGAGGACTACATCCGCAATTACGACGAGTTCCTGCACGCGGTGAACGAAGCCAAAGCCGCCGAGGGAGCCCCGGCATGAGCGAGACCGCGAAGATCCCGTTTCTCAATTTGCAGCCGACCTACCGCAGCGCCCAGGCCGAGATTGACGCGGCCCTGCTGCGCGTGGCCGGCAGCGGCTGGTTTCTGCTCGGCCAGGAGCTGCAGCAGTTCGAGGCAGCCTATGCCCGCTTTTGCCAGACCACGCATTGCGCCGGTGTTGCCAACGGCCTGGACGCGCTGACCCTGTCCCTGCGCGCCCTCGGTGTGGGCCCGGGTGACGAGGTCATCGTGCCCAGCAACACCTATGTCGCCACCTGGCTGGCGGTCAGCCAGTGCGGCGCGCTGCCGGTGCCGGTGGAGCCCGATCCGCAGACCTACAACCTCGATCCGGCCCGGGTCGAGGCGGCGATCACGCCGCGAACCAAGGTGCTGCTGCCCGTGCATCTCTACGGCCTGCCGGCCGAGATGGATGCCCTGACGGCCCTGGCGCGCCGCCACGGCCTCAAGGTGCTGGACGATTGCGCCCAAGCTCACGCGGCTGAGTACCGCGGCCGCCTGGTTGGCAGCCTGGCCGACATCTCGGCCTGGAGCTTCTACCCGGGCAAGAACCTCGGCGCCATGGGCGACGGCGGCGGTGTCACCACGGCCGATGCGGCGCTCGATGCCCAAGTGCGCGTGCTGCGCAACTACGGCTCGCGCATCAAGTACCACAACGAGGTCAAGGGCATCAACTCGCGCCTGGATGAGATCCAGGCCGCCGTGCTCGCGGCCAAGCTGCCGTATCTGCATGCGGCGACCGAAGAGCGCCGCCGCCTGGCGGCGCAGCTGCGCGAGGGCCTGTCCGGCCTGCCGCTGCAGCTGCCGGTGGAGCCCGAGGGCTTGCGCTCGGCCTGGCATTTGTTTGTGGTTCAGCACGAGGCGCGCGACCGCCTGGCCGCCGCGCTTGAAGCCCAGGGCGTGGGCAGCCTGATCCACTACCCGGTGCCGCCGCATCTGCAGCCGGCCTATGCCGAGCTGGGCTATGGCCCGGGCGACTTCCCCATCGCCGAGGCGATTCATGCGCGGGTGCTCAGCCTGCCCTTATGGCCGGGCATGAGTGAAGCCCAGGTCGAACGCCTGATCCAGGTCGTCCGGTCCAGCGTTTGAGCGCAGCCCGGGCCTGAAGGGTCAGGCCGGCGCCGGTCCGCGGGAGCGGGCCGGGTTGCCCACCCACAACTCGCCCGCGGGCACATCGCGGGTGACCACGCTGCCGGCGCCGATCAGGGCGCCTGCCCCAATCGTCACGCCGCCGAGGATGGTGGCATTGGCCCCGATCGAGGCGCCGCGCTCGATGCGGGTGCGCTGGAACTCCGCCGGGTAGCGCTTGGAGCGCGGCGTGCGGTCGTTGGTGAAGGTGACGTTGGGCCCGATGAAGACATCGTCGGCCACGCTCAGCCCATCCCAGAGCTGCACGCCGCATTTCACCGTCACCCGGTCACCCAGGCAGACATC
>JAIXSD010000451.1 GCA_027484885.1 Rubrivivax sp. | reverse complement strand
GCATTGCAGCACCTGCAGATCGCGCTCACGCAGCACCAGCAAGGCGCCATGCGCCTGCACCGAGCCAGCCAGATGGATCAGCTCGCGTTCGCAGTTGCTGAGGTCGGCCTGGCCGAAGGCCGGCGCTGCCGACGACGGGACATGGGAACTCATGGACGGATTCAATTGATCGGATGCGCCGTGGCCGCACCGGGCGCGGCGGCCTCAGGCCCGGCCAGGCCATGCACCTGCAGGCGTTGCTGCAGCGCCTCCACACTCAGGCCCAGGGCGCTGGCGGTGGCTTCGATCTGGCCGCCGGTGCGCAGCCAGGCATTGGCGATCAGCTGGCGCTCGGCCCTTTGCGCCACCTGGACCATCAAGTCCTGCAGAGGCACACGACCGACCTGGTCGAACAAGCCGGCCAGCACATCCTCGCCAGGGCCAACCGCGCCGGCAATTTGCACCGGCTCGGGCGCCGTGGGCACCAGGCGCAAGATCCAACCCAGGCTGGTCTGCTCGCCCTCGCTCATCAAGGCGGCACTGACCTGCACCGTTTGCGGCCGGCCATCGGGCGAACCCACCCGCAGCTCGGCCCCGGCCAGCACACCGTGGCGGTTGACGCGGGCCATCAAGCGTGCCCAGGCGCCCTCGGCCGCCAGCAGCAGCTCGGACACCTTGCGACCGCGCACCGGGGCTTCGGTGCTGGCATTGCCGCTCAGGCGCAAGAACGCCGGGTTGGCCATCTGCACCGCGCCCGAGGCATCGGTGATAACCACCGCATCGGGGGTGCTTTCCACAAAGGCCGAGACGCGCGCCTGCAAGCTGGCATCGCTGCCGGCAAACTCATCGCGGCGCATGCGCACCAGCAGCAGCTCCTGCTCATCGGCCCGGAAAGGCGTGGCGCTGATGTCGAGCGCCGGGGCCGGCTGGCCCAGCGAGGCGGCGCTGCCCAAGCCACGCACACGGATCTCGCCCGCCCGGCCGCTGCTGCGGGCTTGCGAGAGCAGCTCGGTCAGCGCGGGCCGCACCAGCGGCGGCAGGCTGTCGCTGAGCCGTCGGCCTTGGATCAGGTTGAAAGGCAGGCCCAGCAAAGCCAGCGCGGCCTCGTTGGCGTCCTGCACCTGCAGATCGCGTGCGTCGAGCACCAGCACGCCGTCGTGCGCGGCCTGGAACAAGAGCTGGTAGCGGCTTTCGGCCTGGCGGCGGTTCCAGAAATGGCGCTCCAGGTCCTGCTGGGCTTCGACAAAACGCTGCTGAATGGCCGCCACCGCACGCAGATCGCGGCCGACCGCCAGCACCGGCCCGCCGGCACCGAGACGGATGGCCGCCCAGGTCAGGGGCAGTTCTTCGCCGCCCTGGGCCGGGTGGTTGACCTCGCGCCGGCGTGAGACCACGCCCTGGCGGCTGACTTCATCCAGCAGGGATTGAATCTTGGGCCGGGTGGCGGCGCTGACCGTGTCGATCCAGCGCTGGCCCACCCAATCGCCGCAGCCCTGCGCGCGCACCGCCTGGCCCTCGGCCACCGAGGAGATCACGCCATCCTTGTCGATGACCAAGGCGATATCGCTGGCCACGCGGGCGATGGTGCTGGCCAGCTGCGCTGCCAGAGGCGACAGAGCGCTGAGCTCAGGGTCAGTTTCGGACGGGGTGGGCACGGCGAAGGTTCTCAATCGGGTGAGTATGGCCGGTGCTGCTGACGCAGCCCCCGGCAAACCCGCCGGAACTTATCACAAACAGCCCGGGCTTCGCCCCGAACCACCCCGGCAGATACCCGGGCGTGCGCGTGGCGAAGCCTGTGCCTCGTCAGGGCGAAACGCTAAGCCGGGCTGAGCCGGGCTGAGCCGGGCTGAGCCGGGCCGAGCCGGACCTCAGCCCGGATGGGCCAGCTTGGGCGAGGTGACCGGCAAGCCGTCCAGCACCTTCAGCTCCTCGGCCGTCAGCGCCGCCGTGCCGGGCGGCAGCGCTGCCGCACCGGACACCATGGCGGGCACCGGCACGGGCGAGAGCTGGAGCAGCTCGGGGTGGTGCTTGGCCATCTCGGCACCGTACAGGGGCTTGTGCGCGCCCTGGTGGCAGGTGGCGCAGTTGACCTTGGCAACATCGCCGCCGGGGCCCAGGCGCTGGACCGGGAAAGTGTCGGTCAGCGGCAGCAGGTGCTGCTGGTTCAGCTCGCGCGTCATGCGGATGCCATGCCAGGCGGTCAGGCGCGGCGGCGAGCTGTTGTTCCAGTCGCCAAAGCTGCGCGTGTTGTGGCACTGGGTGCAGTTGACGCCCAGCGACTTGGACATGTGGACCATCAGGCCATAGGTCCACTCGGCCTGCTTGGTCGAATGCTGGTTGCCGGCCGGCAAGGCCTCGGTGCCTGCCACCCGGATCGGATCGGCGCCGAGCAGGAAGCTGCTGAAGGGATCGTTGGGCAGCGAGCTCAGGCCGACCTGAACGGCGGGCGCATTCTGGCCGGCCTTGTCGCCGGCAAAGTTGTTGGCGCCCTTGGGCTCCAGCGGCTTGAACCAGACCTCCTTGGGCACCGGCTCGCCGCGGTGGCAGGTGAAGCAGGTCACGCCGGTCTTGCCCACATGGGTCTGCCACTTGCTGTTGACGCTTTGCGTCATCACCAGCATGCGCCGCGCCACCACCTTGGTGTAGAGCGAATCGTCGGCGAAGTTCTGCACATTGTGGCAATGCACGCAGCCCTGCTTGGGCGCCACCCAGTTGGTCATGGCCACCATGGTGCGGCTGAACTCGCCCACGCTGAGGTGGCCCAGCACCTTGACGTTCTGGTAGATCTGGCCGGCCTTGGGGCCATCGGGCGAAGCAGCTTCGAGCGGCTCGGGCGCCTGGTTGTTGGCGGCCTGCTCGGCCAACAGGCGGGGGTTGTAGACCTGCTCCATGCCGGTGCCGCGGTAGCCGCGCTGCACCGTCTCGACCGGCGGACGCTCGCAGCCACTGAGCAAGACCAGCAGGCCCAGGCTCAAACTGGCGATGTGGATTCGTTTCATCATCATGCTTGCACTCCCATCAGGGGCACCGCCCTGCTTGCACGCGTGTTGCCATTCAAGGGTTCGGCCCAGGGCTCAGCAGCGCTGTGCGCCGGCAGCTGGGCCTGGATGGCCAGGCCGATGGCCGGCCCGGCACAGCCCTCGCGCAGGCCGGAACCGAGCTCGACCAGGCGAGCCGCAGCCCAGTGCATCAAGTGCTGCGGCGCCTCAAACACCAGGTGCCCGGCGCTCATGGCTTGACACCCAGCAGCTGCAGGGCGGGATCGACGATGGGCGGGAACACCGCCGGATACATCGGCGCCAGGCCATGCTTGACGCCCCAGAGGTACCAGTTGTCCACCACCGTGCCGGTCAGCAGGATGCCGATGCCGCCGGTCAAGGGGCAGAGCACGGCGAACCACCAGGCCCAGCGGTGGATGGACTCCATGGTCGCGTTGAAGCCCATGGTCCAGCGCCAGAACAAGGCGGCGCGCTCGCTGGCGGTGCCGCGGTCGGTGATCTGCTCGATCTCGCGCTCGCCACCGAAGCGGCTGACGGCCAGGATGGTGGCACCGTGCATGGCGAACAGCAGGGTCGATACGTACAGGAAAGCGATCGACAGCATGTGGAAGGGGTTGTAGAACAGATTGCCGTAGCGCAGGGAGAAGGCCGCCGTCCAGTCCAGATGCGGGAAGATGCCGAAGGGCACCGCCTCCCCCCAGCTGCCCATCAGCACCGGGCGGATGAAGCCCAGCACCAGATAAAGCCAGATGGCAGCGGCAAAAGCCCAGGCCACATGCGTGCCCATCCCCAACTTGCGCGCCCGCCGGTACATGCGCACCCACCAGAGCAGGATGGCCATGGTCAGGAAGAAGCCGGCCAGCAACCACCAGCCCCCCTGATTGAGCGGCGGCAGGGACAGGCCATAGGCCGGCGGCGGCGGCTCCAGGGCCAGCCAGAACAGCTGACGGACAAACTGCACGGGGTCCCAACCCACCGAGGCCCACATATTGAGGCCGATGATCTCGATGGCGATGAAGCCGCAGATCAGGGAGCAGATGCCCAGCCAGCCCAGGTAGATGGGCCCGAGCTGGGCGTCGCCCAGCCGCCCCAGCCAATGCCAGTGCACGCCCTTGCCCTCGCGCTGGTATTCATCGCGGCCCAGGGGCACACCCGGGTAGGACGGCGCCGCAACCTGGACGCTGGTGAAAAGGTTCTGATATTCCGCAGCCATGATCTTGTCTCCTCGGCTTGTTCCGGACTCGTGCGACTCGGGGCTTCAGTGCCACACCGGCAAGTTCAACCACCAGCTCCACCACTCGGGCCAGCCGCGTGTCCAGAACGGGCCGCTGATGACGATGCAGACCGCGCTCCAGAAGCCGGCCGACAGGGCCAGGAACAGGCCCAGGCGGTGGATGCCCAGGGTGCCGATCGAGTAGCCGATGGCATCGCGGAAGAAGGTGTTTTCGTGCTCGGCCGTCTTGACCACCTCGCCCGGCGCCGGGTTGGTGGCAGACAGGATCAGGGCGCCGTGCAGGCTCAGCGCAAAGGTGGTGGCGAAGAAGAAGCTCACCGCCAGCATGTGCGCCGGGTTGTAATGGAAGTGCAGGTACTGGTAGCCGGTGTTGGACACCCAGTCCAGGTGGCTCATGATCCCGTAGGGGAATCCATGCCCCCAGGCACCCATCAGCACCGGGCGGATCACCGTGAGGGTGATGTAGGCCAGGATGGCGACCGAGAAGGCAAAGGGCACGTGGTAGCCGATGCCGAGCTTGCGACAGATCTCGACCTCGCGCAGGGCCCAGGACACAAAGGCGCCGATCGCACAGATGGTGACCAGCTGCCAGAGGCCGCCGTCCATCAGGGGCGCGAGACCCAGGCCGTATTTGAGGTCGGGTGGCGCGATATTGATCTGCCAGAGGTTCCAGGTGCCGCCCTGCGACGCCCCCCAGACGATCATCAGAGTACCGACCAGGGAAAAGAACGCCGTGGTCACGCCAAAAAATCCGACGTAGAAGGGCCCGACCCAGAAGTCGAACAGATCACCGCCGAGCAGGGTTCCACCGCGAACGCGGTACTTTCTCTCGAAGTTCAGCATGGCCATGCTTGCCACCTCAGCAAATAGGGCACCCGCACTGAGCGGGGCCCTGGGCAGTCCGGACACGGCGCGAGCCGAAGCCCGCGCCGTGCATGCGATGACGCGACGACTACTTCGGCGCGGGCGCGGGGATCGATGAGTTTTGACTCACCGCCTGCGTCCGGGGCCCGTCGAGCCAGTTGAACTTGTTGGTACTCAGCAGCACAAAGTGAATCACCAGTGCCAGTACGAACAAGAAGGCGAACAAAGCGACCAGCGCACGGCGCGGATCGAACAGCAACCAAATTCTCCACATGCTTCTTACTCCTAGTTGAGGTGCGACATGAAGGTATAGACCCCGGTACGCACACCCTTGATGAGCGATTTCTCGCCTTCAGCGCCCGGCAACCACGCTCGCCACTGCAGGAACAGCAATTGCGCGGCAAGCGCGATCAAGAGCACGAAAACAAAACTCACGAAAAACAGCGCTTCGTAGGTCTTGGAGTCTTGCAGCGCCGCAGCGGCCACAGGGACGGTTGTGAAATTAGCCATGGCGGAGTTCCTTCAAGCGTTTACAGCCAGGGACGCCACATCCACACCAGCACATGGGCGACCACGGCGATTGCCGTGAAGCCAATGAAGCTGGTCATGAAGATGCCGTGGAATTCCCGGGCTTCGTTCTCAGTCAGCCCGGATAACGAGCCTGTTCTGTTGTCAGCCATATCGATAGCTCCTCAGAGAAACGGCCTTGCGGCCAGTACCGCGCAGCTCCCGCGCGGCAAGGACTTCCACGGGTCGATCACCCACGGCAAGACTTGAAATCACAGCAGCAGCGCCGAGGGCGGTGTCGTTGTTCTTTTTGATGCAGTTCATGTCAGCGCTCCCAGGGCCGCAGCGGCGAGCTGGCGGGTGCGGCCCTCCAGGTCTTGCAGGTCCACCGCCGCCGCGCCGCGCGCACGCGCGGCCGACTCGGCCTGGTCGCGCAAGCGCTTGGCCGCCGAGATGCGCACCAGCACCGGCTGCGCCTCCAGCAACTCGTCCAGCAGCTCTTTCGCGTCCTGGGTCCAGCCCATCTCGGGCAAGGCCCGGGCCGGCGTGGCCTCGACCTTGTCCAGCTCGGTGCCCAAGGGCAGGATATGGAACAAGGCATCGAACAAGGCGTTGCAGAACTCCTGCACCAGATAGGTGGCGCCGGCATAGCCCATGAAGGGCGTGCCGGTGGCGCGCCGGATCAAGGCGCCGGGGAAGGACGCGGGAATGAAGGCCGGCCGCATGGGGCTCTTGCCCGGGCCGCTGCCGGCCTCGGCCAGGTACATGCGCTCGTTGAAGCTGCCGTACATCACCAGCGGTGCCTTCTCGTGGACCAGGGCGCGGATGGCGGCGTTGTCGGTCTTCTCACCGGGCTTGCGCGAGACGGCGAAGTTGCAGGGCAGGCCCAGCTCGTCTTCGAAGAAGTGGCGCAGGCCGCGCGCATAGGTTTCGCTGGCGACGACGGCAAAGCTGGCCGTGCCAAAAAAGTCCTGCGTGACCGAGCGCCACAGGTCCCAGATCGGCTTGATCGTGGTGTGCTTCTCGCGCTCGATGAAGGGCTCGGGGTCCAGATGCAGCAGTGCGCCGAGCTGACGCAGAAAGGCGGTGCTGCTGTGCAGGCCGATGGGCGCTTGCAGATAGGGCCGGTCCAGCGCCTCGCACAGCATGCGGCCGAACTCGCGGTACATGCAGATGTTGACATCGGCATCGACCAGCTTGGCCACATCGGCCAGATGGCTGCCGAGCGGGAAGACCATGTTCACCTCGGCGCCGATGCCCTCAATCATGCGGCGGATCTCATGCAGGTCACTGGCGCTGTTGAACTGGCCGTAGCAGGGGCCGATGATGTTGACGCGCGGCTTCTCGCCCGCGGGCCGCTCGGCAAAAGGCCTGCGGGCCGGCACCTTCTTGACACCGTATTCGGTCCAGAGCCAGAACATCGCCCGGTCGGCACACTGCCACTGGTCTTCATCGATGGTGCGCGGCAGAAAGCGCTGGATGGTCGTGCCCTCGGGCGTCACGCCGCCGCCGATCATCTCGGCGATGGAGCCGGTGACCACCACGCTGGGCAGGTCGGGGTCCAGGGCGGCATGGGCGCGTTTCATGGCGCCTTCGGTGCCCTCACGGCCCAGCTGCTCCTCGGCCAGGCCGGTCACGACGATGGGCAGCTCATGCGGCGGCAGCGCATCGGTGTAATGCAGCACCGAAGTCACCGGCAGGTTCTCGCAGCCCACCGGCCCATCGATCACCACCTGCAAACCCTTGATGGCGGTGAAGACGTAGACGGCGCCCCAGTAGCCGCCGGCCCGGTCGTGATCAAGCACTAGCATGAGCGGCTCCCCCATTCGACACAGCGGCGATAGCCGCGGTGGCGCGCGGCGAGCGTGGGGATGCTGTGGGGGCGGCCGCACTTGCGGCGCGCCTTGGGCGGCACCGCGGCCAAGCAGACCAGGCGGCCGCACACGGGGTTCGGATGCTCGCTCATCAGATCATCTCCTCGGCCTTGCGGCGCTTGATCAGCTTGATGACTTGGCGTCGCGTCTCGGCCTTGAACTCGGGCCGGTCCTGCGGCAGCTGCTCCCAGATGCCGGCGGCATGGCCGGCACCGGCCTCGCCGAAAAACGCCTGCATCTGGCTGAAGCGGTGCTTGTTGGCGATGGCGGCATTGACCACCTGGGCCAGCGAGCCCGCGCCGGCCGGGCCCATCAG
>JAIXSD010000704.1 GCA_027484885.1 Rubrivivax sp. | reverse complement strand
GCTGATGCGGGTGTTGGGCAAAAAGACCCCGTCACCGCGCACAAAGCCCCAGACCATGCGCGTGCCCCACAAGCGCGAAGCCAGCAGCTTGAGCGGCTGCCAGGCGCGCCGCCACAGGGGCGCGGCAGGCAAGGTGTCAGAGGACGGAGAAGGTCGGTTCATCTCTCGATCGATCAAGCAAGCAAACAAGGTGGCAGTTCGACAAGGGCAAGGGGTTCAGCTCAAGCTCGCGCGCGCCGGAACCACGGCCGCGCGTGCAGGCAAGGCCAGGAAAAAGTAGGCGAAATAGACCGACATCATCGCAGACACCCCCCAGGCCGCGCCGATCAAGCCCCCCCAGAACAGGCCCAGCCCCAAGCCCAGCGCGAAGGCCAGCTGCCCCCACAGCGCCAGGCGCAGCGCCCAAGCCTGCTGCCCCCAGGCCAAGGTGGCCACCGACAGCGGCGAGGCCACGAAATGCAGGGCGATATAGGGCGCCAGCGCGCGCGCCAGCTGCCCAGCCTCCCGCCAGCGCTCGCCGAAGAGCCAGACGAACAGGTCTGGCCCCCAGACCATCAGCAGCGCCGCCAGACTCATGCCGAGGGCCAGCAGCAGCAGCAGCAGGCGCTGCACCAGCTGACGCGCCTGTTCGACGGTTTGCAAAGCAACCAAGCGGGTGTACAGCGGCTGAGACAAGGCACTGCCCACCAAACCGGCCGGCGCCTTCAAGTAGCGCAAGGCCAAGGCCCAAAAGCCGGCCGAGGCATCACCGATCCACCACACCAACAGAAACAGCGTCAGGCTGTCCTGCAGGGCCCCGGCAAAGGCGTGCGGTGTGTTGAGAAGGGGGAACTCGCGATGGCGTCGCGCCATGGCCCGCAACTCCGCCCAGGGCTGGCGCCACAGCAGCGGCCAGCCCCCGGCCGGCGCCGGCCGCGCCAAGAGCCAGGCCGCAGCCAGGCCGGCCACGATGGGCCCAAGCAGCAAGCCCCAAACCCCGAAGGCCAGCAGACCCAGTCCCAACTGCAACAGCGCTGCGCCGCCATACTGCAACACACGAGCCTGAGCCGTCGCACCAAAGCGCCCCACCCTGCTGGCCCACAGCGTGAGCCATTGCGTGAGGCCGCCTGCCAGCACTGCCAGCGGCAGGAGCAAGGCCTGGCCCTGCCCCGGCTCTGCGCCCCAGGCCATGACCATGCCCAGCAGCGCCGCCACCCCGGTCATGGCCAGCAGCAGGCGCGCGCACAAGGCCATCAGCACCGCGGCACCTGCCTCCTCGGTCTCCAGCGGCAGGGCGAACTCATAGCGGGCGCAGGCCACCACCGCCAAATTGGCCGCCAGCGCCCACAGGCTGGCGAACTGGCCAAACTCCTGCGGGCTGTAGATCCGGGCCAGCCAAGGACCTAGCAACAAGGGCAGAGCCTGGGCGAGCACGCCCCCGGCCAGCAGGGTCAGGGTGGAGCGGAGCAAGCCCGAGCGCATTGCGCTCAGGCGGGAGCGAGCGCCGCCAGGTCGACCAGCGCCTGACGCAGCGCGGCCAGCACCTGGTCTTGCTGGGCTTCGCTCAGGTCTGCACTCATGGGCAGGCTCATCACGCGGCGCGCAGCCTTTTCGGCCTCGGGGAAGCTCTGGCCGCGGCCGTAGGCGGCGTAGGCCGGCTGCTGGTGCATGGGCTTGGGGTAATGCACCGCGGTCGGCACGCCGGCGACCTGCAGTGCTTTCTGCACCGCCTCGCGGGCATCGAGGTGCAGGGTGAACTGGGCCCAGACACAGTCGCGATCCTCGCGCACCACCAGGCGCTGAACCCCCAGCGACGCGGGCAACTCGGCCAGCAAAGCCTGGTAGCGCGCGCCGACCTTGAGCCGCTGCGCAATCTCCCAATCGAAGCGCTCGAGCTTGGCCAGGACGATGGCGCATTGCAAGGTGTCCATGCGGCCGCCCACGCCCACACGGGTGTGGGTGTAGCGCTGGCTTTGGCCATGCACGCGGATCTCGCGCGCGGCTTGCGCCAGCGCATCGTCGTCGGTGAACAGGGCGCCGCCATCGCCGTAGCAGCCCAGGGGCTTGCTGGGGAAGAAACTGGTGGCGCCAAAGGTCGACAAGCCGCAGCTCCTCTTGCCCTTGTAGCGGGCGCCAAAGCTCTGCGCTGCGTCTTCGATCACGGGGATGCCGCCATGGCGAGCCGCAATCGCATTGATCTCGTCCAGATCGCAGACCTGACCGTAGAGGCTCACCGGCATGATGGCCCGAGTGCGCGGCGTGATGGCGGCCTCGATCAAGCGCGCATCGATATTGCAGGTGTCGGGCTCGATGTCCACGAACACCGGAACACCGCCCAGCAGGACGATGACCTCGGCCGTGGCCGCAAAGGTGAAGGGCGTGGTGATGACCTCATCACCGGGCTTCAGATCCAGCGCCATCAGCGCAATCAGCAAGGCCTCGGTGCCGCTGGAGACGGTGATGCAATGCTTGACCCCGACATAAGCGGCGAGCTGGGTCTCCAGCTCCTTGACCTCGGGGCCCATGATGTACTGGCCATGGTCCAGCACCTGCTGGATGCGGGCATCGATGCGGGTCTTCAACGCAGCGTACTGCGCCTTGAGATCGATGAAGGGCAAAGTGCTCACGCGAGGGTTCCTTCCGAGATCAGCAGACAACGCGCTTCTGGCCCATCTCCTTGCTGCAATTCATAGACATCGCCCGTGTGCGGGCAGCGGGCCTGACCCTGCGCATCAAAAGCCAGGCGCTCGCCAAAGCGGCTCATCCAGCCAATGCGCCGGGCCGGAACGCCCACCATCAAAGCAAAGTCAGGCACGTCTTTTTGCACCACCGCACCCGCTCCGATGAAGGCATGGGCGCCGACCGTGCTGCCGCAGACGATGGTGCAATTGGCACCCAGAGTGGCGCCGCGCTTGATCAGCGTGCGGCGGTACTCCGCCTTGCGGGCCACGGCAGCGCGCGGGTTGTAAACATTGGTGAACACCATGCTGGGGCCGCAGAAGACATCGTCCTCCAGGGTCACCGCGTCATAGACCGAGACGTTGTTCTGAATGCGGACGTTGTCGCCGATCTGCACATCATTGCCCACGTACACGCCCTGCCCCAGCGAGCAGCGCGCGCCGATGCGGGCGCCCGGGCTCACATGGGCGAAATGCCAGACCTTGCTGCCCTCGCCCAGTTGCGCGCCCTCGTCGACGATGGCGCTGTCGTGCTTCCAATAACTCATGATGACCTGACTCAAAACACCAGGGGCAGACCAACTCGCTGGCCATCCCGCGCGCTGCGGTAGGCGGCGATCAGAATCTCCAGCGAGCGCAGGCCCTCATAACCGTCCACCTGAGCGCTGGCCTCACCGCGCAGCGTCTTGATCACGTTGTCGTAGTACAGCGGGTGGCCAAAGCCATACACGCTGCCGGTTTCATAACTGGCTGCCTGCACCGCTTCATCGTCGGCATACGGCTCGGCAAACTGCCAATGCTCAATCTTGTTGACCGCGGTGCCACCAATCTTGACCGTACCCTTTTCGCCGAGGATGGTGATCGAACCCTCCAGATTTTGCGGATAGGTCAGCATGGTCACATTGATGGAGCCCAGGCCGCCATGGCGCAGGCGCACGCTCATCACGCCGGTGTCCTCGGCCTCGATGTCGCGGGCCAGGGTGGCGGTATAGGCATGCACGCTGTCCACCGGGCCGACCAGCCAGTCAAGCAAATCCACATAGTGGCTGGCCTGGTTCATGAAGGCACCGCCATCCAGCTCCCAGCGGCCGCGCCAGGGCGCCGCGTCGTAATAGCTCTGCGGCCGGGTCCAGAACACATTGACGGTGGAGAGATAAATCCGGCCAAAGCGCCCCTGATCGATGGCCTGCTTGACGC
>JAIXSD010000062.1 GCA_027484885.1 Rubrivivax sp. | reverse complement strand
GTGCTGTGGACGCAAGGCCTGTCCGAAGAAGGCGGCGCCCGCATGAAGACCTTTCACTACGGCAGCAAGATCGTCGGCACGCTCTACAACCTGGTCACCCTGGCCTCGGGCCTAAAGGGCGCGGCCATGGCGGCGGAAGCGGCCGTCAGCGCGGCCAAGAGCGCGGCGCAGAACGTGGTGACCGAAGTGCTCAAGCAACAGCTGATCGAACAAGGCAAGAGCCTGGCGGCGCAAAAGCTGCGCGAAGGGCTGACCGATGCGGCCGAAAAGCTGACCCGCCAGCAGGTGGTCAATGCCATGCAGGCGGCCGCGGCCAACCGGGGCTCGCTGTCCGGCGTGGCCCGTGTGGGTGCCACCGTGTTTGACCGCGCCGACAGCTGGGCCTTCGAGCGCGTGGCCAAGCTCGGCGGCAACCCGCTGGCCGGCTTCCGCCTGCACCAGAAGCTGATCGAGAACAGCTTCACCAGCAATGCCTTTGCCTTCGATGCGGAGCGCCTCGATGCGCTGGGCAAGCTGGCCGATGCCAAAGGCCTGGGCTATGAGGTGCAGGCCATCCTCAACGGATTCAAGCCCGAGGAGCTGATGTTCGAGATCGGCGCCATGCCCCTGGCCTCGGCGCCCGCCGCCTTTTCCTTCTCAGGCCCTGAAGACATGAACCAAGGCCGCTTCGCCCGCGGCCTGATCGATGCCATGCTGGACATGCCCATGGCCTCCGGCCCCGCCAAGAAATGATGCCGTTCCCGACGAAGCCCCTCACCGCTCGCGCCCTGACGCAGGCCCTCCCTCTGCGCCAGCTGCTTTGCTGCTTGAGCCTGCTGCCCGGGCTCAGCGCCCACTGCCTGGCGCAGGCAGCGACGGCGGTGCCACCGGCCGCGACTGTGGCCGCCTCGGCGCCTGCGCCGGCCCTGCCGGCGTCCAGCGCGCAGCCGGTGTCGTCCCCAGCCTCCGCAGCCGCCGAGGGCCTACCTCCGGCCCCGCCGCCGCCCAGCTGCTCAGCCCTGACCGCCAAGGCCATGAGCAGCGACCTGCGCGCCGCCACCGCGCAGTCGCAGAACAAGCCGCTGGAAGAGCTGGCCAAGGCCTTTGACGAAGCGGTTTCGCTGTGGACCCAGGCTGCCCTGGGCTGCAATGGCCGGGCTCAGGAGCGCGCCCAGCGCGCCCTCAGCGACAACGAGCGCCAGCGCGCTGCGGTGGCCGAGCGCCTGGCGGCCGGCTCGCAATGCGAGCTCTCGCACCGCGATGCCGCCTCGCTGCAGGAGCTGGCGGCCAAGGCCTTCGGCGAGCGCCGCTTTGCCGACGCCGCCTCGCTCTACAGCAAGGCCGAGACCATGTGGGACCTGGCCGCCGAGCATTGCACCGGCAGCCAGCAGCAGATCGCCCAGCGCCGCCGTGAACAGACCGAGACCGACGCCCACAACGCCGAGTACTGCGCGCCCATCTTCGAAAAGGCGCGCGAGTTCACGCAGAAGTTCCGCACCGCAGCACCGGGCTTGCCGGTGGCCGAGCGCCAGGCCCAGTCCCTGATCGCCGAAACCGCCTGGCGCCGTGCCACCACGCTGTGCAAGGACGCAGCCCTGGACAACGCCAATGCCTTCATCCAGACCCTGGCACGCGAACGCGGCACGCCCTGGACGGCGGTGGCCCTGCCGGACAGCTTCCAGGCCGTCTTGCCCAAGCCGCCGGCACCGCGGCCCAGCGCCGTCGCCACGGCCACACCCGCGCCGGGCGGAATCAAAGTGGCGGGGGCAGCAGGCGCCGCAGGATCAGCCGCCGCCACGACAGCGGCCGCCGGCGGCGAGGCCAGCTCGGGCGGCCTGGGGGCCGTCATCAGCGGCGCCCTCGGTGCGGTGAAGAACGCCGTCAGCAGCCCGAGCCCCGAGGCCACGCCCAGCCGCAGTGCGCCCGAGGCCGCCAAGCCCGCGCCACAAGAGATGGACATCCGCGCCGGCGACACCCGCTACAAGGGTCAGTTCGTGCGCGAAGAGGGTCAGGTCGTCAGCGGCAGCGGCCGGGTCGAATGGTCCAGCGGGGACGTTTACATCGGCAGCCTGGTGCGCAGCGTGCGCCAGGGCAAGGGTGAGTTCATCTGGGCCAATGGCCAGCGCTATCTCGGCGACTGGGTCGCCGACAAGGCCACCGGCCAGGGCAAGCTCAGTTTTGCCAACGGCAACCAGTACGAGGGCAGCGTGGTCGATGGCAGCCCCGAAGGCGTGGGCCAGCTGAGCTTTGCCAGCGGCGATGTCTACAAAGGCCAGATCAGCCAGGGCCTGCCGCATGGCAAGGGCCAGTACCGCTGGGCCAATGGCCAGCAGTACGAGGGCGACTATGTGCGCGCCGAACCGCAAGGCCGCGGCGTGCTGCGCTACGCCAACGGCAACCGCTACGAAGGCAGCATCCAGGCCGGCCAGCCCCATGGCCAGGGCCGCATGGAGCTGGCCTCGGGCGACCGCTACGAAGGCGAGTTCCACCTCGGCAAGCCGCAGGGCCAGGGCAGCTATTTCTGGAAGAGCGGCGAGCGCTACGTCGGCGCCTGGGTCGGTGGCGTCAAGCATGGCCAGGGCGTCTTCCACTGGCCCACCGGCGACCGCTGGGAAGGCCTGTTCCAGGCCGACGAGCGCACCGAAGAAGGCACCTTGCACCGCAAGGAATGAGCATGGACCAGCAAGGCATGAGCGCCCCAAGCGCAGCAGCAGCAACAGCAGCCAGCAACACCCCGGTCGAACTGAGCCCGCCCGACATCCGCCCCTACCGGCACGGCAGCGGCGCCAGCGGTGTCGATTACGTCCATGTGCTGGACTCCGGCCGCCCCGGCCCCACCGTCATGGTTCAGGCCCTGACCCATGGCAACGAACTCTGCGGCGCCATCGCCCTGGACTGGCTGTTTCAGCAAGGCATGGGCCGCAGCCTGCAGCCGCTGCAGGGACGGCTGATCCTGAGCTTCGGCAATGTCGAGGCCTTTGCCCGCTTCGACCCGGCCGACCCGCATGCCGCGCGCTGTGTGGACGAAGACCTGAACCGCGTCTGGAGCGACGAGCAACTCTTCGGACCGCGTGACACGCTGGAGCTGCGCCGCGCCCGCGCCCTGCGGCCTTTTGTGGACAGCGCCGACTACCTGTTCGACATCCATTCCATGCAGGACGCCTGCCGGCCGCTGATGGTCTGTGGCCTGCTCGACAAGGGCGCCGCCTTTGCGCGCGAGCTGGGCATGCCCGGCGAGCTGCTGATCGACACCGGCCACCCCTCGGGCCTGCGCATGCGAGACCGCGGCGGCTTCGGCGACCCGGCCAGCCCCAAGAACGCCTTGCTGATCGAATGCGGCCAGCACTGGGAGCAGCGCTCGGCCGAGGTGGCCATCGATGGCCTGGTGCGCTTCCTGCGCCTGACCGGCATGGTCAGCGCCGACTGGGCCGAGCCACGCTTGCGCCTGCCCCTGCCCGAGCGCCAGCGCACCATCCGAGTGGACGAAGCCATCACCGCCCTCAGCCGTGATTTCCACTTCACCCTGCCAGGCCCCGTGCGCGGCCTCGACATCATCCCCGAGGCCGGCACCGCCTTCGCCCGCGACGGCGACACCGTGTTCAAAACACGTTATGCCAACACGGTGCTGGTGATGCCCAGCCTCAAGCATGGACTGCCGGGCAACACCATGGTGCGCTTGGGTCGCATCGAGGACTGAGGGCGCCAACCGTGGCAGCGCTCAGCCCGCCTTCACACAAAAAGCATTGAGCTTGTTGCCATCCAGATCGCGGAAGTAGGCGGCATAGAAGCCGCCACCACGCGGGCCTGGCGCGCCTTCGTCCTGACCGCCCAGCTCCAGCGCCTTGGCATGCAGGGCGCGCACTTTCTCTTCGCTGTCCACCGCCAGGGCGATCATCACGCCGTTGCCAACCGTGGCGGGCTGCTCGTTGTAGGGCTTCATGACGCCGAAGCCCGGCTTGTCCATGCTGATGCCCCAGGCGTAGCCGCGGCCAAAGTCCATCAGGCGCTGAATGCCGATGACGGCGAACAGCGCGTCGTAGAAGGCCGCTGCGCGCGGCAGGTCGTTGGTGCCCAGGGTGGTGTAGCCGATCATGGTTCATGCGCCTCCGGTTGAAACAGGGCACCCATCCTAGCCTGGGATGGAGACCGTTCGATGGCATCGGCGGCCGGCCGAATTTGTGCGATGCTGGGCCCATTCGACCCATCGCAGCACCATGGACGAGCCCCATGCCCACAGCCTCTACAGCGAACAGCTGAAGCTGGGCCTGGGTCGCCTGAGCTTTCTGCCACCGCTGGAGCAAGAGTACCGACGCTATTGCGCGCAAGGCATACGCTGGCGCTTCATCAGCACCACCTTGCTGGCCTTGCTAATCTGGTCGGTGTTCTGGCTGACCGACGGCTGGCGCCAGCAGTCCCTGGCCGATCCGGCCCCCTTTCAGGCCTTGATCGACCGGGTGCAGCAGCTGCGCGCGGGCGTGATGCTGATGCTGCTGCTGGCCCTGGCGGTGCTGAGCCTGGCACGCGACATCGAACGGGCGCTCTGGGCCATGTTCCTGATGGGCCTGGCCATGGCCGACGGCGCCGCGCTGGCCCTGCTGTGCTACCAGCGCATGGGCCTGCCCTCAGAGAGCAGCGTGCTGGTGCTGGCCATGGTGACGCAGTTCATGCCCATCGGCGCGCGCTTTCGCTGGCATCTGGCCCTGGCGCTGAGTTTTCTGGGCTCGGTGCTGCTGATGGCCGTGCTGACCCCCGAAGCACCGCTGCGCGATGCCCTGCTGCGCATCTGGCTCGTGCTGCTCTTGACCCTGCTGGCCTGTGCCTTCGGAGCCTACTGGCGCGAGTACCTGCGGCGCGAGCAGTTCCTGCACCGCGGCCTGGCTCAATGGCTGGCCCTGCACGACGAGCTGACCGGTCTGAGCAACCGCCGACTGTTCAAGCAGCACCTGCACAAGGTGATGGCACAGGCCGCGCGCGACGAGCGGCCCCTGGCCCTGCTGCTGATCGACGTTGACCACTTCAAGCGCTACAACGACTGCATGGGCCATGACGCCGGTGACCGCGCCCTGCAGCAGGTAGCCGCCGTGCTGGCACGCATGGCGCAGCGCCCGCTGGACCTGGCCGCGCGCATGGGCGGCGAGGAGATGGCCCTGCTGCTTTACGACATCCGACCCGAACAGCTCGGCGAACGCGCCCTGGCCGTGGTGGCAGCCATGGCCGCTGAGGGCCTGCCGCACCCCGACTCGCCCACTGCGCCCGTGCTCACCCTCAGCCTGGGCGCCGCCCTGATGCGGCCCGGCGAAGGGCCGGAGCGGCTCTACCAGCGGGCCGACACCCTGCTCTACCAGGCCAAGAACGCCGGGCGCAACCGGGCCTGTGTCAGCGGGGAGG
>JAIXSD010000468.1 GCA_027484885.1 Rubrivivax sp. | reverse complement strand
TCCGGGCGGGCCATCACCTTGGCCGCCGCCACGCGCAGCAGCAGCTTGTCGCTCAGGTCATAGCTCAGGCTGGCGCTGGGCAGGGCCTGGGTGTCGGTGCTCTCGGTGCTCTTGATGTAGAAATTGCCGAAGCGCGAGCCGGTCACCAGGCTGGCGCCTTCGGGCACAAAGCCCTTGCAGGCCTCGGCCTGGGCCGGGCTGCCGTAGGTCAGGCCATTGCTGGCCGTGACGGCGCCGCAGGGCACGCCGGTGTTGGTGGTGACTTGCGTGCGGGTGCGCACCAGGCGCAGGCCGAACTCGGCGCGCCAGTCCTCCCGCGCCAGCTTGGCCAGGCCGTAGGCGGCGCTGACGTTTTCTTTCACCGTGAACACGCCCGACACCGGGCGGTTGAACACCGGGTCGGCCGAGAAGTTGGCGTCCGACCAGGCCACCACCGCGGCCGGGTCAATCAGGGGCACGCCCACGCCGCCGGGGTTGCCGCCCAGGCCGCTGCCAAAGTTGCCGGGGAAGCTGGCGCCGCCCCAGGCCGGCAGGCTGGTCAGTACGACCTGGCCGTTCTTGCTGGCGTTCATCGGCGCGGCGCCCTTGACCGGGCGGCTGCCCTCGCGCTCATGCTCGGCCATGCGGGCGCCAAACTTGAGGACCGAGATCAGGCTGCTCTCGGCGAAGCGGTACTCGCCGTCGATCTGGCCGTAGTTCTCGCGGTCCTTGCTGCGCTGCTGGCTGAAGCTGTTGTCCGCGCCCGAGTTGCCGGGCAGATAGCTGAGCTTGCTGCCGTCAAAGCCATTGGGCAGGCTCACCTGCACCGGCTTGTCCATGCCCTGGAAGCTGTAGGCCGTGGCCGTGTTGGGCAGGAAGGCATAGTTCCAGTACAGAAAAGTGTCGCCCTGCGCGCGGGTGTGGCCCGCCTGGCCCTTGAAGCTCAGCGCCTCGCTGGCGCGGTAGTTGAAGTCGGCGTTCAGGTACTGGGTCTTGGAGGCGGCCAGCGGGTTGGCCTGCGTCTCCAGCTGGGCGCCCATGGCATTGCCGCTGTTGTTGAAGCGCGCGGCGTTGATGCGATCGCCGTCCAGGCTCACTTCCGTGGGCACCACGCCGCCGCTGGCCGCCACCGAGTTGCCGGGGCGCACGAAGAAGCGGGTGTTGGTGTAGCTGGCCTTGAGCTCGCTGTGGAAGGCGTCGAGGTTGACCGTCAGGTCCGGCGAGACCTTGAACTCCGCGCCCAGCACCGCGCCCTGGCGCTGGCGCTTTTGCTCGAACAGGCTGTTGATCAGGCCGCTGATGTAGAGCTTGTTGCCCAGCTGGCCGCCGTTGGCCTGGCCAGCGGGCGTGGCGGGCGAGAGGCGGGCCCAGGTGATCTCCGACTGGCCATCGCGGCGGATGTGGCGGGTCTGGTCAAACACCTGCAGCATCACACCCGCGTCGTTGGCCTCGTTCTTCCAGTTGAACAAGGCGTTGAACTGCGGGTCGGTCTTGCCGGCCTGGTCGGCGTACACGCCTTGCAAGCCGATCTCGGCCGAAAAGCGCTTTTTGAACTCCAGCGGGCGGCGGGTGATGATGTCCACCGAGCCGGCCACGCCGCCCTCGAGCTGGTCGGCCGAGGCGCTCTTGCGCACCACCACCTGGCTGACGATTTCCGAAGGCAGCAGCAGGAAGCTGACGCTGCGCGCCGCGCCCGAGCTGTTGGAGCCGGTGCCGCCGGCGATCTGGTCGCCCGGGTCCCAATCGGCCGAAGCCACGCTGTGGCCGTTGATGGTGGTCAGCGACAGGCTGGGGTTGGTGCCGCGCATGCTGACCCGGTCGTTCTCGTCATAGCCGCCCTGCCCGCCGCTGCCGGCGGTGGTGGTCACACCCGGCAGTTTCTGCAGCGCATCGGCCACGTTCTTGTCCGGCATCTTCCCGATGTCTTCGGCGCTCACCACCTCGGTCACGCCATCGGCAAAGCGCTTGGCATTTAGCGACTTTTCCTTGGAGGCGCGGATGCCGCTGATCACCACCGTGTCCAGCTGGTTCTGCACCGGTGCCTTGGCCTCGGGCGCTGCAGCGGGCGCTGTGCTTTGCGCCGCGGCGCTGCCGGCGGCCAGGGCCAGGAAGCTGGCCGCGGCGATCGCCACGGCGTGCGGCACGGTCGGGAAGGCCGAAGCGGAACGAGAGGCCAGAGAGGGTTTCTGAGTCGAGGGTCGCATGGTCGTGTCTCCAGTGTAGGTATTGATCTGATCTGCGCAGCGAGTCGGTGGCGGAGGGGAAAGGTCAGGAAAACGAGAGAAAAAGCGTCGAGAAGAAGAAGTCCGAAATCAAAAAGAGAGAACAGATAAGCAAGGTGGCAAGCAGGGGCGCCGCGCAGCCCAGGTCAAACAGGGTTCGGGGTCGAAGGTGGAATCGGTCTTGGGTTCAAAGCCGCAGGCGGGTGCCAGAACGGCGTCCAGCCACGGGCGCGGCGGGCCAGGGCTTCGAGGAAGAAGAAGTCGCCCCACAGGCTGGCCTCGTCCACGCCCAAGCCATCGGGCTTGCTGTAGACGCCGTGGCGCAGCAAGGCATTGCC
>JAIXSD010000336.1 GCA_027484885.1 Rubrivivax sp. | reverse complement strand
TGCAATGGCTGGGCACCGGCCCGCTGCAGCTGTTCGTGAACGGGCAAGCCCTCACCGGCGTGGCCGCCGGCCCTGCGAACGCCTGGGCCGCCGACCTCTCGGCCTATGCCGGACAAATCACCGAGCTTCGCTTCCAAAACATGGCCCTGAGCCCGCAAGTGCCGGTCACCCTGGACGGCATCGCCTTCTCAACGGTGGCCGTGGTGCCCGAGCCCGCTTCGGTGTGGTTGCTGCTGGGTGGATTGGCCGGGTTAACGGTCCTCAGGCGACCCCGACGCCACGCCTCTCGCGCTTGAGCCTGCTGCCACCGCGTTGTCAGCAGCGCCGAACTAGCATGTCAGTTGCACTGACCCAGAACAGGAAGCACCTGCCATGCAGCCCTCTCCCATCGACACCTGGTTGCAGGACATCCGCCTGCTGAACGAAGACGGACACAGCATCGCGCTGGCCGTGCGCGCGCTGCTGAAGCGTGAGTTCAAACCTCTGACAGAGGAAATCAAGTACGGCGGCATTCTGTTTGCCTCCGGCTCCCAGCACTTCTGCGGCCTGTTCGTCTACAAAGCGCATGTCTCGGTCGAGTTCGGGCAGGGCGCGGCCCTGCCGGACGAATACGGGCTGCTGGAAGGCAACGGCAAGCTGCGCCGGCACCTGAAGCTGCACTGCCTCGCCGACATCGAGGCCAAGCAGCTGGCGCATTACCTGAAGCTCGCTGAACATCATGCGGCTCAGGCATCATGATGAGATGCTGAGCACCGAACGCCTGACCCTTCGCCCCTTCACCCTGGCGGACGCCGGCTTCATGCTGCGCCTGCTCAACGAACCCAGTTGGCTGCGCTACATCGGCGACCGGGGCGTGCACACCCTGGCTGAGGCCGAACGCTATCTGGCGCAAGGCCCGCTGGCCAGCTACGCTCAGCATGGCTTCGGCTTTGAGGCCGTGGTCTTGCGCGCAACCGGCGAGACCGTGGGCCTGTGCGGCCTGGCCCAGCGCGAGTATCTGGACGCGCCCGACATCGGCTTTGCCTTTTTGCCCGAGCACGCCGGCCGCGGCCTGGCCTTCGAGGCCGCGAGCGCGGTGATGGCGCGTGCGCGCGCGCCCCTGGGCCTACGCCGCATTCTGGCCACCACGCGCGAGGACAACCAGGCTTCGCAGAAGCTGCTGGGCAAGCTGGGCCTGCAGTTCGAGCGCCGGATCCCCAGCGCCGATGGCAGCCGCGAGCTGTTGCTCTACGCCTGGGGGGAGGTCCCTTCGCCATGAGCCCGACCCGCATCACGCTGCGGCCCTCCGAGCTGGCCCGCGACCGCCAAGCCCTGCTGGAGCTGAACACCGAGTACATGGCCTGGGTGATGGGCCAGTTGCAACAGCATCTGGGGCTTTCGCCAGAGCAGGCTCTGGGCATGCCCCTGGATGACTACATCGATCTGCATCTCGATGAAATCTGTCAGCCACCCGGCGGGCGCTTTTACCTGGCCTACATCGATGACGAGCTGGCTGGCATGGGCGGTTTGCGCGCCCTGACGCCAGCGCTGGGCGACCTCAAGCGCATCTACCTGCGCCCGAGCCACCGAGGCCAAGGCCTGGGCGATGCCCTCGTGAAGCAGCTGATCGGCGATGCCCGCAGCCTGGGCTTGCAGCGGCTCTGCCTGGACTCCGCGCCCTTCATGAGCTCGGCCCACCAGCTCTACCGCCGCCACGGCTTTCGTGACAGCGGGCCCTACCCGGGCGCGGAAGTGCCCGAGCACATGCACACAGGCTGGTGCTTCATGACTCTGGATTTGAGCGGATCGCAAGAAGCGGGCTGACGGCGCCGCAGGACGCGGCAAGACTGGCGACTCCAAGCCGAGCACCAGGAGCCCAAAGCCATGCACCGCACGATCGAACCCGCCATCCACTACTGGGGCACCCCTGTCGTCCTGATCAGCAGCCTGAACGAGGACGGCAGCGCCAACCTCGCCCCCATGTCCTCCGCCTGGTGGCTGGGCTGGAGCTGCATGCTGGGCCTGGATGCCAGCTCGCAGACCTTGCTGAACCTGCAGCGCCAGCGCGAATGCGTGCTGAACCTGGCCAGCGCCGCCAATGCCGAGGCTGTCAACCGCCTGGCCTTGTGCACCGGAACGCCCCAGCTGCCCCTGCACAAGCAATGGCTGGGCTACCGCCATGTGGCGGACAAGTTCGGCGAGGCGGGCTTGAGCGCCCAGCCCTCGGAGCAGGTGGCGCCGCCGCGCGTGCGCGAATGCCAGGTGCAGCTGGAAGCCCAGGTCGTGGACATCCGCCCGTTTGGCACGCAAGACCCACGCCTGCCCATCGCCAGCTGCATGGTCGAGCTGCGCCTGCTGCGCGCTCATGTGGACGAAGCCATTCTGCAAGGCCCGCAGTCGGAGCGCATCGACCCTGCGCTGTGGCAGCCGCTGATGATGAAGTTCCGCGGCCTGTACAGCGGTGAACGCGAAGCCCTGCCCTCGCGCCTGGCCCAAGGGCCGGAGGAGCGCTATGCCCCGTGGAAGC
>JAIXSD010000767.1 GCA_027484885.1 Rubrivivax sp. | reverse complement strand
TGGTGGGTCGGGCTTGTGCAAGAAGGGCCCGCAGTCTAGCCGAGCCAGGAAAACCCTCGGCCCGCAGGGCTGGCTCAGCTCACCTGCTTGAAAGCCATCACCGCCTGGTTGCGCAGGGTGCGCAACAGGGCCAGCTCTTTCTCGCCCAGATCGATGGCGCCGGGCCGGGCCTTGTCGGCGTAAATCATGGCGAAGGGCTGGCCCTTGAGCATCATGGGCAGCAGCAGAAAACTGGGCGCCCGCACCGCGCCTTGGTACCAGGGCGGCAGACGCTCGGCGATATTGACGGCCGAGGCGTCGGCGATCAGGGTGTCGGCGCCCTTGTGGCAGACCGCGGTGAACAAGTCGGGCGCCCCATGGCTGGGCAGGCGCAGCGGCACGCGAAAGGCCGGCACCACCGCCTCCACGCCCTCGCCCAGGCCGAAGCGGCCGGTCAGCTGCTCGCTCTTCGGGTCGCGCAGGCAAAACACCACGCGCCGGAAGCCGATGGCGCGGAAGATGGTCTCCAGAATCATGCGCAGCACTTCGTTGAGCTTGAAGCTCTCGACCATGGCATTGGTGATGTCCTGGATGCCCGAGGCCAGGGTCTCCACTGCCTGCTCGCGCGTCAGTGCCTGGCCGGTGAGGCTGAGCGTGGGCTCCTCCAGCACCGTGGCCTGCAGTTGGTGGGGGCTCAGCGAATCGTCGGGCGCGGGCTGCAGCGGCGCCAGCAATCGGCGCGCCGGTGAGCTCTTGGGCAGGGCGATGCCCATGGCCTCGGCCATCTGGCTGAGGCGGGCGCGGGCGCGATCGGCAGCCTGATCAAAATCACTGGCGCTCAGGCCCAGGGCGCGGGCATGGCGCTGGGCCATGGCATGCACCTTGGCATGGGCCTGGTCCGGCTCGGTGTGCAAGATGACATCGGCCACCGCATTGGCGGCATGGGCCAGCCAGCGCTGGCGCTCGGAGGGCTTGTCGATCCAGCGCTGGGGCGGCTCGCCGCTGGGCCGGCGCATGCTCTCCTGCAAGCCTTCGGGCAGGCCCCATTGCCGGGCCACGCCCAGGCCCAGCTGTTCGTAGCTCATGCCCAGCACCTGGATGGAGGCGCTGGCCTCGCTCAGGCCCGGCGCGATCTCTTCGCCGGCCGGGCCCTGCTCGGGCCGGCGCATGCGACGGATCTGGCGCGCCTCTTCGGGGAAGTAGAACTCGGTCAGCGAGCGGCCCAGGTGGTAGAACAAGGCAGCCAGAAAAGCCTCTTCGCTCTCCTGGCTGCTGGGGCCATTGAGGCAGAGCTCACGCGCCAGCGAGGCCGCCATCAGCGAGCGCAGAAACTCCTCGCGCAAGGCCTGGGCATGGGCCTTGTTTTCCATGCGCTCGAGCAGGATCAGGGACAGCGCCAGATTGCGGATGCCGCCAAAGCCGATCAAGGCCACGGCGCGCGACACCGTGCTGATGCCGCCGGCCTGCACCCCGCCGCCGGTGTGGCGGAACTGCACGGTGTTGACCAGGCGCAGCAGCTTTTGCGTCAGCGCCACATCCTTGAGGATCTCGTTGGACAGGCTGGACAGGCTCTCATGCTCGGACTGGGTCAGGCGCTGGATGCGGCTGATGGCCTGGCTCATGGCCGGGAAATCGCTCTTGATGCGCATGCGGCGCAGCAAAAACTCCAGAGCTGCGCCCTCGCCCTGAGCCGCCGCACCTTCCGGCGCGGCCTCGGGGCGCAGCCAGCGGGCCAAGGCATCGTGCATGGCCAGGGCGCTGGGCCAGCGCTGGGCCGGATCGCGGGCCAGGCCGCGCTGCACGATGGCGCGCAAGGCATCGTCCACCTCAGGGCCCAGGCCGGGCGGCAGCTGCAGCTCTTCCTCCTGCACCCGGCGCACCGATTTCCAGGGGTCGGGGTCGGCATTGAGGCGCTGGCCGCTGAGCATCTCGGCCAGCAGCACGGCCGCGGCGAAGACATCCATGGACGGCGTCGGCAGCTCGCCGCGCGCCGCCTCGGGCGAGAGGTAGGCCGGGGTGCCGACGATGCGCGGGCCGATCTGGCCGGGCAGCCGATCCGCCGAGGGCACGCTCAGGCGGCCGGCGATGCCGAAGTCCATCACCCGCGGCCGGCCCTTGGCATCGATCAGGATGTTGCTGGGCTTGAGATCGCAGTGCACCACGCCAGCCTGGTGGGCGGCCTGCAGGCCATCGAGCAGGCCCAGGCTCAGCTCCACCGCCACCCGGGCCGGCAGGGCGCCGCCGCTGTCCACCTGGCGGCGCAGCCGGTCGGCCAGCGAGCCGCCGGCCACGTACTCGAAGACCAGATAGGCCTGGCCATCCTGGATGTCGGCCTCGAAGACCGGCACGATGTTGGGGTGGTTGAGACGGCTGACGGCGCGCGCCTCGTGCAGCCACTCGTCCACGCTGCGGCCGTCGCTGGGCGGGCGCAGCACCTTGAGCGCCACCTCGCGGTCCAGGCGCGGGTCGTGGGCCAGCCAGACCGTCGCCTGCGCGCCCTCACCCAGGCGCTTGAGCAAATGAAAACGTCCGAGCTGGGGCACATGCAGATCGGCCAGCGGCGCGGGCATGGTGTAGCCGCCGAATTCGGAGCTCGCCGCTTCTTCCGCAGACTCCTGGATCAGATCACTCGGTTCGTCAGCGGGCAGCGTGGGCAGCATGGTGGGGGCGCGAATCTCGGGCAGGTCTCAGCACCGGAGCACCGGTGTGAAGGCAGAGGATGAACACAGGCCGGCGCGCATGGCTGCTAGCCGCTGGCACCGCCGGTCAGGCGCTTGCGCAGGGCCGAGGCGCGGGGCGCATCGACCAGGGCCGGCGGCTGCTGGGCGTCAAAGGTGGGCGGAGGCGGCGTCTCGGGGTTGAGCGCCTGCTTGATGTCCTGCAGGCCCAGGCCCAGGGCGCGGGCATAGCGGCGCGTGGCCGCCTCGACGCTGGGCTGGCGGCGGGCCTCGACCTGGGTCAAGGCGTCCACCAACTCATTGGCCAGGCTGCAGGTCAGGCGCAGCAGATCGGCGTCGTTGCTGGGGTGGCGCACCGCCGCCTCGGGCGGCTGGCGGCGGATCATGTGGACCAGCTCCTCGCCCAGGCTCCAGTGCTTGGCCACGGCAGCGCCCAGCGCCTCCAGGTCGCAGCCCAGCACGGCGTAAGCGGCGGCCTGCTCGGTCATGCCCTGGGGATGGGGCTGGTCTTCGGTCGGCTCGGGCGGCTGCATCAGCTGGCGGATCTGCTGGGCATCGTCCGGGAAGTGGTACTGCAGCAGCAGGCGACCCAGGTTTTGCATCACCGTAATCAGGTAGACCACCTCGCCGTCGTAGCCGGCCGGGCGCAGCACCTGGGCGATCTGCCCGGCGCGGTGCACCCGCTTCATCAGGCTGCGCAACATGGTGGCCTGCAGCTCGCTGAGCGGCCCCGGCCAGGGCTTGAGCGCGCGGGCGGCTTGCTGCACGCCGTCCAGGCCCAGCATGGCGATGGCGCGCTGCATATTGAGCACGGTGCCGTCCACCGGCGCGCCGTTCTGCTTGAGCGAGAGGTTGACGCGGCGCAGCAGCTCCAGGCTCAAGGCCATGTCCTGCAGCACCAGGGCCGACAAGGTGCTGCTGTGCTGGCGCTCCAGGCCGGCGCCGATGCGGCTGAGATTGGGGCTGGTGCTGGGCAGGTGGCCGATGCGCTGCAGCTTGTCCATCAGCAGGGCGATCGGGCCGCCTGCATCGCTGGCGGCGGTGGTGCGCCAGCCGTCGAGCGCGCGCAGCAGGCTGCGGGCGATGTGGTAACGCTGGCGGGCCTGGCGGTCGCTCGCGCGGTTGCAGATGGCGCGCAGCGGGTCGGGAATGGGGTGCGGCGTCTCCCAGCCCAGGCGCACCAGCTCGCGGCCCAGGGGCTGCATCTGCTGCACCACGGCTTGCAAATCGTTTTGCTCCAGCACCGGCCGGCCGCTGAGGATGCGGTGCAGCAGAAGACCGACGCAGAGCACGTCTTCCGCCGCCGACTCGCGCACCGCGCGGCGGGTGACGGTGTTGAAGTCCACCGTGGCCGGGAACACCTCTTGCGCCACCTCCAGGCCCAGGACCCGGACCTGGTTGTTGGCGCCGATGATGAGGGTGGCGCACTGCACATCGCGGTGGGCGTGGCCCGCTTCATGGGCAAAAGCCAGGCCTTCCAGGTACTGGCACACCCATTCGGCCGCTTCGACCGGCAGCGGTGCGCTCTGGCGGGCCAGGCGTTCGTCCAGGGTTTCGCCGAGGGCTCGGTCGTAGGCTACAAAGGGCCACTGCTCGACCTGGCCGATCTCGATCACATGGGCCAGATTCGGGTGCTGCACGCGCGAGGCGGCCTGCGCCATCTTTTGCCAATGCTCCATGGCCGCCGGGCTGTTGGGGGCCACACGCGGCATGCACAGGTACAGCTCCTGGCCCAGACGCGCGTCGTAGACCACCCACAGCATGCTGCGCGTGCTCTTGTTGAGCAGAGCGCGCAGCTCGAAGCGGCCGAAGCGGCGCATGGGCGCCGCAGCGACCGTCTTGTCGGCGGGGGTGGATGAAGAGGCGGAGGCGTCTGACACGGACAAAGCGGCACCCAACAGGACCGAGATCGTTATCACCCTATTGGACACAAACTGCAACAACTGCAGGCCACAAGCTGAGCGGGAAAGGCGGTTTATTTCCGCCTCGGCGCCCTGCCTGTGCGCTCACGCATCAAGCCTGCAGCTGGGCCCTGACCTTTTGGCTCCGACCTGACATGCCCTGCGGGCAGATGTCAGTCTCGCCGCAAAGTCTGGCCTCAGCCCTGTAGCTGCGCCCAGACTTTGTCCAGGCGCTTGACGCTGACCGGCTGCGGCGTGCGCAGCTCCTGGGCGAAGAGGCTGACACGCAGCTCTTCCAGCTGCCAGCGGAAATCGGCCAGGCGGGCATCGGCCGTGCCCTTGAGCTCGATCACGCGGCGCAGATAGCGCTGCTCCAGGGGCTTGAGCTCGGCCATCAGCTTGGCGTCGCGGGCGGCATCGGCGCGCAGCTTGTCCAGGCGGGCGGTCACGGCCTTGAGGTAACGCGGCAGATGCTGCAGCTGGGCCCAAGGCGTGCTCAGCACAAAGTTCTTGGGCGCCAGGCGTTGCAGCTGGGCGGTGATGTCCTCGGCCACGTCCTTGGCAGCGCGGCTGTCCTTGAGTTTCTTCTGCGCCGCATGAAGCTCCTGCAGCACCACGCTGGTCTGGCGCGCCACTTCCTGGGCGATCAGGTTGAGGCGGCTGCGGCCTTCTTCGATGCGGGCTTTGAAGCTGAACTCGTCCTTGGGCAGGGGCTCGGCCAGGAAGGCGCGGTCCAGGGCCACACCGATGATCTGGTCGCGCAGCTCCTCGGCCGTGCCCAGGTTCATGAACAGCACCGACATCTTTTGCAGATCGGGGATGTTCTTCTCCAGGAACTTGAGCGGCTCCTTGAGCTGCAGCGCCACCAGGCGGCGCAGGCCCTGGCGGTGCTTGGCGGCGGCCACATCGGGCTCGTCAAACACCTCGATCTCGACATGGCTGCTGCGGTCGATCAAGGCCGGGAAGCCGATCAGGGTCTGCGAACCGCGGCTGACCTCCATCAACTCGGGCAGCTCGCCGAAGGTCCAAGCCGTGTAGGTCTTGGCGGTGTCTTGCACCGGCTTCTTGGCTGGCACCACCTCGGCGCGAACACCACCTTTCGCCACGGGCGGCAGCGGCTCGGCTGCCGGCGCAGACGCCGGCAGCTTGAGCGCCGCCAGGGCCTGGAAGGCCGAGCGCGCCTGGCCGCCCAGCTCCGACTTCAGCGCCGCCAGATTGCGGCCCTGGCCCAGCTGGCGGCCATGCTCGTCGACGACGCGGAAGTTCATGAACAGATGCGGCTGCAGCTGTTCGAGCTTGAAGTCATTGCGCTGGATGGCCAGCTGCGTGCGCTCGCGCACCGCCTTGAGCAGCACCTCGACCAGGGCGCCCTGAGCGAAGGGATGGCTGGCAATGAACTCGGCCACAAAGTCGGGCAGCGGCACCAGGCGTGAGCGCGGACGCTGGTGCAGGCTCTTGAGCAAGGCGGTGATCTTGGGCGCCAGCATGCCGGGCACCAGCCACTCGCAGCGCTCCTCGCTGACCTGGTTGAGCGCGAAGATGGGCACGTTGACGGTGACGCCGTCGCGCGCATCGCCGGGCTCGTGCAGATAGCTGACCGTGCAGTCCACGCCGCCCAGGCGCAGGGTCTTGGGGAAGGCCTCGGTGGTGACGCCGGCGGCCTCGTGGCGCATCAGCTCCTCGCGGCTCAGATGCAAGAGCTTGGGCTCGGCCTTGCTGGCCTGGCGGTACCAGCGCTCCAGCGTGGCGCCCGAGCAGACCTCGGCCGGCAGCTGGCTGTCGTAGTAGGCGTAGATCAGCTCGTCGTCGACCAGCACATCCTGGCGGCGCGATTTGTGCTCCAGCTCCTCGACCTTTTTGATCTGGCGCTCGTTGTGGGCCAGGAAAGGCAGGCGCGATTCCCACTCGCCATTGACCAAGGCCTCACGGATGAAGATCTCGCGCGCCGCTTTGGCATCGACATTGCCAAAGTTCACGCGCCGGTTGGCGTAGATGACGATGCCGTAGAGCGTGGCGCGCTCCAGCGCAATCACCTCGGCCGCCTTCTTCTCCCAATGCGGCTCCAGCAGCTGGGTCTTGATCAAATGGCCGGCGATGCCGGGCAGCCATTGCGGCTCGATGGCGGCAATGCCGCGGCCGAAGAGGCGGGTGGTCTCCACCAGTTCTGCGGCCACGATCCAGCGGCCCGGCTTCTTGCTCAGATGGGCGCCGGGGTGGCGCCAGAACTTGATGCCGCGCGCGCCCAGGTACCACTCGTCCTCATCGCTCTTGAGGCCGAGATTGCCCAGCAGGCCCGCCAGCATGGACAGGTGCAGCTGCTCGTAAGTCGCCGGGCTGCCGTTCAGGCGCCAGCCCTGCTCGGCCACCACGGTGTGCAGCTGGGAGTAGATGTCCTTCCACTCGCGCACGCGGCGCGGGCTGATGAAGTTCTCGCGCAAGAGGGCTTCGTAGCGGCGGTTGCTGAGCTTGTGCTCGCCATGGCCGCCTTTCGCTTCCTCGATCCACTTCCAGAGCTTGAGGTAGCCGAGGAACTCGCTCTTCTCGTCGTCGAACTTCTTGTGCTTCTCGTCGGCCGCCTGCTGCTGCTCCATGGGCCGGTCGCGCACGTCCTGGCCCGAGAGTGCGCTGGCGATGATCAGCACCTCGTTGAGCGACTCGCGCTTGCGCGCCTCCAGAATCATGCGGCCCACGCGCGGGTCCAGCGGCAGGCGCGACAATTCCTTGCCCAGGGGCGTGAGCTCGTTGAGATCGTCCACCGCGCCCAGCTCCTGCAGCAGCTGGTAGCCATCGGCGATGGCCTTGCGCGGCGGCGGCTCGATGAAGGGGAACTCGTCGACCTGGCCCAGGCCCAGCGACTTCATGCGCAGGATCACGCCGGCCAGCGAGCTGCGCAGGATCTCGGGGTCGGTGAAGCGCGGGCGCTCGTTGAAATCCTTCTCGTCGTAGAGGCGGATGCAGATGCCGTTCGAGACCCGGCCGCAGCGGCCGGCGCGCTGGTTGGCCGAGCTCTGGCTGACCGGCTCGATCTGCAGCTGCTCGACCTTGTTGCGGTAGCTGTAGCGCTTGACCCGCGCGGTGCCGGGGTCGATCACGTAGCGGATGCCGGGCACCGTCAGCGAGGTCTCGGCCACATTGGTGGCCAGCACGATGCGGCGCTGGCCGTGGGGCTCGAAGACCCGGTCCTGCTCCTGCTGCGACAGGCGCGCGAACAGGGGCAGCACCTCGACGCCGGGCGGGTGGTGCTTGCGCA
>JAIXSD010000179.1 GCA_027484885.1 Rubrivivax sp. | reverse complement strand
CAAGCGCCTGGCGCTGCACGAACGCCTGGTGCTGAACCTGCACAACCCCTTGCTGCCGACCGCCACGCCCTTGCGCCGGGCTGAGTTGTGGGAAGAACCCGGCCGCATGAGTGGGTGAGAGGGCGACGGTCCATGGTGAACCCATGCTTGCGCACGGTCAGCCGGCGCTCTGATGCTTTCTCCGCGGCCCGGCCTGCCTCTCCCTCGGGCGGCGCCCTTACCAGCCTGGCCCGCCCCCTACACTGCGCGCCGTGAAACCCGTCAAGCTGTTCGCGCTGTTCCCCGTCCTCTCGGCCTGCCTGGCCCTGCTGCTGAGCCCTGCCGCCTCGGCGCAGGTCCCGGCATCGCCAAGCCCGGCACCTTTGCTGACGCTGGATCAACTGCCGCGTCCCAGCGGCCCGCCGCCCGACCGCGCCCTGGTCGTGCCCTCGCAGGTGCTGCGCTGGCGAGACGAGGCCAAGGCGCTGGAACATGGCGCCAACGGCGTGCCGCGCGACCCGGCTGCCGCGGCGGCGCTCTACTGCCGCGCCTCGCGCTACGGCGATGCCGAATCGCAGTACAGCCTGGCCTGGATGCTCAGCCATGACCGCGGCATTGCCCGCAACGACGCCGAGGCGGCACATCTGTTTGCCGCCGCCGCCGAGCAAGGCATTGCCCAGGCCGAGCGCATGCTGGCCGCCCTGGGCGGCACGCCGATGGGTGAGCCGCCGCCCTGCTTGCGCCCGCCCGAGGCCGATGTGCCGCCGCCCAAGCCGGTGGTCGCCGCGCAGAAGCCGGGCGGCAAGCCGCCAGCCCTGGCGCGCGCGCAGGACTGGCCGGCGCTGCCGCCGCCACCCCAGGCGCCGGCCGCCATTGTTGATTTCGTGCAGCAGGTGGCGCCCGAGTACCGCTTGTCGCCGGCCCTGGTGCTGGCCGTGATGGCCACCGAGTCCAATTTCGACCCGGCCGCCTTGTCCCCCAAGAACGCCCAGGGCCTGATGCAGCTGATGCCCGACACGGCCCGCCGTTTCAAGGTCAGCCGCCTGACCGACCCGACGCAGAACATCCGCGGCGGCATGGCTTATCTGCGCTGGCTGCTGGCTTACTTCGAGGGCGATGTCGCCCTGGCCCTGGCCGGCTACAACGCCGGCGAGCGTGCGGTGGAGCGTTACCGCGGCGTGCCGCCCTATGCCGAGACCCGGGCCTATGTGCGTCGCATCCTCGGTCAGCTGGGCTGGCGCGGTTTTCACCCCTTCGACGCCCAGACGACGCCCGCTTCGCCGCAGCTGCCGCTCTTGCGCAAAGGGCCTTGATCCCTTGCCGCCGAGCTCAGGGCTTATGGCTCAGGGCTTCAGCCGGGCCTTGATGCGGGCCAGGCCGAGTTTCAGCTGCTCGCTGGTTTGCTGGGCCTGGTTCAGCACCTGCTCCTGGCTGGGCAGGCGCTCGCTGGCCCAGGCTGCCGCCTGAGCTGCGGCTTCGGCGGCGGCCAGGCCCAGTTGCTCGGCCGTCTGGCCGGCCTTGTTGGCGCCGACCTTCAATCGCTGGGTGGATTGCTCGGCCACCTCGCGCAGCTGCTCGGCCGTGGGCAGGCGCTCGGCCGTCCAGCCGGCGGCGTCCACGCTGGCGCGTTTGATCTGCTCGGCCGCCTCGCCGGCCTTGGCCTTGGCGCTGAGCCAGGCGCCGGACAGCTCGCTGGCGGGCGCGGCACGCAGGGCCTGTGACACGCGGGCCAGGGCCAGGCTTTCCTCGTTCGAGAGCGGGCCGGCCGCTTCCAGCATCTGCGCCAAAAAGGCAATCAGCTCTTCGACCATCACCTTCTGATTGCAGTCGGGGTTGGTGTGCAGCAGCTCAGAAAGATCCTGGGCCAGCGCCTCCAAATCCGCCCCCGCGAGCTCGGATTCCACCGCGCCGATGGCTGCGTCGACAAAGCGCGGATCCAGCCCCCATTCCTCGACCAGGTGCTGGCGCAGGAAGGCGCGCTCAGCGGTTTCGATCGCGCCATCCACCATGGCCAGGCGCAGGCTCAGCGGCGCGATCAGGTCGAACAGGGCCAGACCCAGGGTGTCCAGCGGCGTGTTGAGGAACTTGGGGATTTCGATCACGCGGCTGCCCTTGCTGTGGCCCAGCCAGCGGTAGATGCCGTAGCAGGCGCCGCCCGAGGCCAGGGCGGCAAACGCGACCCAACCGACCGGCGTGGCCGCAGCGCCAATGCCCATGGCACCCATCAAGCCGCTGGGTGCGAAAAAGGTCGAGGCAACCAGGCTGGATTTCGCAATCGCCGCGCCCGCCCCGGCAGCGCCCAGCACATCCCAGACTTCGCGCGCGCGGTTGACCATGCGCAGCGAGGTGTAGGCATCCTCGCCAATGGCCAGCTTGGCCTTGAAGCGCAGCGGCTCAGCCACCACCCGCGTCACGCCGGTGAAGCGCGTCAAGTCATGGCTGCTGGGTTCGGTCTGATCGGCGGTCACGGTGCGGCGCTCCATTCATGCGGCGGGAGCGCCAGCGTAACCGAGCGGCATGTCTGCGGACCTTTTTGTTGAGGAGTCTCTTGCGAAGCCTTGCCGGCTCGGTCGGTCGCGGATCCTGAAACGGCCGACGCTGCGCTAACCAGTGCTGATCGCTGTTGGGCAGCTGGCGGCACAAGGCAGTCCCTCGGTTTGCTCGTGAGGCCCTGCAGCCCGTGCCGCCACCGGGCTCATGGTTCCGGGGTCGGCCCTGGCGGGCCGACTCCCCTGCGCTGCTCGCGCCCCGGGGCCGGTGCCCATCTCACTCCATTCGCTTCGCTCTTTGTGTTCGGACAGGGGCACCGAGTCAGAGCTTGAAGCGCGCGAGTACGCGCGCGCCCCGAGGCGCTGTGCTGCTCGGCCCGGCACAAATCGCCCGGCAGCGGCACGGGCTGCAGGGCGCTTG
>JAIXSD010000199.1 GCA_027484885.1 Rubrivivax sp. | reverse complement strand
CGCTCCACCAGAAAACGCACCACCGGCGCCGTCCAGCCGCCGCCCTCGAGCTTGACCATATGGGCGCCGGCCTTGACCAGGGCGGCCGCGCTCTTCCAGGCTTCCTGGGGTGAGCTCTGGTAGCTGTCGAAGGGCAGATCGCCAATCACCCAGGCGCTCTTGCGGCCGCGGGCGACGCAGCGGGTGTGATAAACCATCTCGTCCAGCGAGACCGGCACCGTGCTGCTCTGCCCCTGCAGCACATTGCCCAGGGAATCGCCGACCAGCAGCACGTCGACGCCGGCTTCGTCCAGCAGGGTGGCGAAAGCGGCGTCGTAGCAGGTCAACATGGCGATCTTGTCGCCGCTGGCATGCATGTCCAGCAGGCGCTGCAAGGTCATGGGTTTGCGCTCGGTCATGGGGCCACCTCGGTAATCAGAACTGGGTCGCAAGCGCCTGGATCACAGGCCGCTTGCAAAGGTCGGCCGCAGTGTAGCCGGGCACCTCAGGGTTTGCGCTAGGGGCACAAAACTAAGCGCGCCATGCCGCCAGATGGCCCGGACCGGGCCGCTGGCGTCGCTCGGATCGCCTTGCGCCGCGCGATTGCGCATGCCCATAATGCCGGCGCAAGCGGCGCTGCTTGCGTGCGTGACTGGGAGCAGCATGGCCGGGAACGATCACGAATGGGCACTGGGCGCAGGACCTCAAGGCGCCGCGGCGCTGCAACTCGTTTTCGACAGCCGCCACCTGCTCTCCCCCCTGCATGCTGAAGCCAGCTGCCAGCAGGTGTGCGAGGCCCTCTGCGCCGCCCTGCCCCCACCCCCTCGTGTGCTGTGCCAGCTGGACTCCGGCGACAGCTTGCTGCTGACCGCCACCGACACCCAAGCCCTGGTGCAGGCCGCCCTGCACTTGCAGGCCCAGCAAAGCCACGGTTTTGCCCAGCGGCGGCTCGCCTTTCGTTGCGGCATCCATGCCCTGGCCGACGCCGGCCAGCCCCAGGCCGAAGAACTGCGCCTGCTGCGCCAGGTGGCGGCCACGGCCGAGTTCGGCAGCGTGTGCCTGAGCGCGCAGGCAGTCGACCAGCTCGATCAGCCCTGGCGGCTCACGGTGCACGAGCAGGTCAGCGGCGATGTGGAGGCGCAGGCCGGCGGCGAGCCGCTGCTGCGCTGCTTCCGCGTCGAAGCGCAGGCCGGGCCGAACCTGCCGCGGCGAGAGGCAGACGCAGGCCTGGGCCTGGTCCTGGCGGTGCTGCCACCCGATCTGGGCGGCAGCACGCCCAAGCTGCTGGGCCTGTCCGACCTGGTCGCTGACTTTCTGATCCTCACCCTGTCCCGCGCCTCGCAGCTGCGCCTGGTGTCGGCACGCTCCAGCCGTGGCCTGCGTCACTCGCGGCATGCCCTCGACGATGGTTTCCAGCTGCTGCAGGCGCACCATGTCCTGCAATGCAAGGGCAGCGTGGGCCTCGGCGACCAGCTCTTTCTGCAGCTCAGCCTGCATGCCCAAGCCGGCGGACGCCGGGTGTGGCACGAGCGCCTGGAATGCCGCCTCGAAGACCTGCTCTACGGCGAGGCCAGCGCCTTGCAAGAGGCCTGTGCCGACATCCACCGCCTCTTGCTGCATGCCAATCTGGCGGTCAGCAAGACAGCGGCCTGGGAAACCCTGGAGCATTACCAAGTCTTCAGCGCCGCCACCCAGCTGATGCACAGGCTGTCGCCCGGGGCGCTGGAGCAATCCGGGGCCATGCTGTCCTGGCTGGTGGCGCAAGAAGCCCATGCCACCGAACCCCGGGCCTGGCTGGCCTTCTGGCACCTGCTGCGCGGCGTTCAAGGCCAAGAGCCCATGAACGAGGCCATGGCGCACATGGCCTCGTTCGCCGAAAGCACCTTGGCCCGCGACCCCCAACACGCCCTGGCCCACACCCTGCTGGGTCATGCCCTGGCCATGCAGGACGGGCAGCTCGACCGCGCCCTGCGAGCGCACCAGCGCGCACTGCAGAACAACCCGAGCTGTGCGCTGACCTGGTCCTTCCAGGCCCTGGCACTGAGCTATGCCGACCGGACGCGCGAGGCCTGCGAATCGGCCCGTTTGGGTTTGGCCTTGTCGCCGCTCGACCCCTGGCAGTACTTCATGGAGGCCGCCCTGGCCCATGCCCTGCTCGCCCACCAGCATGACGAACCCGCCTTGCTGCACGCGCAGGCCTCGCTGCGCCTGTCTGCCAGCCATGCGCCGTCCTGGCTCTATCTGACCGTCGCACTGCAGCGCCTGGGCCGCCGCGACGAAGCCGCCGCCGCCCTGCTGCGCCTGCGCCAGCTTTGGCCGGCTTTCACAGTGAGCAGTTTCCAAACGCGCTACTGGGGCCGCCAAGCCCCTCACGCACAGGCCTTTGCACAGGCGCTGGCACAAGCCGGCCTGCCGCTGCAGTGAATCTTGTCCAACCCGGGAGTGCCCTGCATGAACCCTTTGAGTCTTCTTGAACTGCTAGGCGGCGTCGGGCCGAATGGCGGCGTCGGCCCATCCGGAGGGGTGGGCCCTTCAGGCGGGGTCGGGCCGTCCACTGCGGCCTTGTGGGCCAATGCGACGGCCGGTGCCAGCGAGCTCGGCAGCGTCTGCCTGGTGCGCATGCAAGGCTTTTTGACGCAAGGGCTGGAGGACCCGGAAGCCCCGCCGCCCGGCCCGGGCTTTGCTGCCGCCCCGTGGCTGTACTACGGGGCCGGCCCGCGCACGCAGTCGCTCTTGATCGAAGCCCTGGGCGGCCTGCGTGTCCGGGCCGACACGGGCCGCGAAACCGCCCTGCTGGAGCAGCTGGGCGAGGGACCAGCCGGACTGGCCTGGCGGCCCCTGCTGAGCCTGCGGCGGCCGCCGCAGGACTACTTCATCGACCAGGCGCGCCTGGTTGATGACCTGCTGCCCCTGCGGCAGATCCGCCTTGCCGAGATCCACGCCCAGGCCAGCAATGCGCTGGGCTTTTTGCTGTCAGTCGCGCAGATGCCCTGGCACCGGATGCCGCGCACACTGGAATTCCTGGACACCGCACTGGCGGTGCAGATGGCCGTGCAGATGCGCATCAAGCAAATCCTGGCCTGCCCCCGGCCGCACCAGATGCGGCCCAGCTTGATGCCCATGATCGACGTACCCAGCCATGGCAGCCTGCCCAGCGGCCACGCCGGCGAGTCGCATCTGGTGGCGGCCTTGCTGGCCCATCTGATGGCACGCGTACAAAGGCCCCGGCTGCAGGCACAGATGCTGCACCGGATGGCGCTGCGCATCGCCGAGAACCGCGTCGTCGCCGGCGTGCACTACCCGGTCGACAGCCTGGCGGGCCGCCTGCTCGGAGAAGCGCTGGCGCGCTTTCTGCTCGCCAGCGTGGGCGAGCTGGCCGGTGCGCCAGACCTGCTGCGCTTCGGCTACCGGCCATTTGGCGCCGCGGCGCTGGCCCAGCCCACAGAAGACCTGGCGCCGGCCGCCAGCCCCGAGTGCGACAGCGTCGCCGCCGACGCGGCCGCTCTGCCCTTGCCGCCCTTGCACGACCTGCGCCGCCTGTGGGCCCTGGTCCTGGACGAGTGGCCGGTCGGCACCGAGGCGGCTGCAGCATGAGGCGGGCAGCCCGCACGCCCCTTTCCTCGCCGCCGGTGCCACCTCCGCAAGCCAGCACCGGCAGGCTCGGGGCCGCCTGGGAAGCGGCCTGCCCAGGGCCGAGCGCAGGCGGTGACCCTTATCTCGATTGGGCCCTCGCCACGCAATGGCAGGGCTTTGTCGGTGCGCCCCGCTGGATCCCCCTGATCGCCCCACGCGGGCCCGCCTGGCAGCAGGTGCTGGCACGCGAGGGCGAGCGGGTGCGGGCCGTCCCGCTCGGGCCTGGCGATGCCAAATGGGGCGTCCTCTGGGTGCAGGCCGAGCGCGTCGCCGCGGTCAGCGCGGCCCTGCCCCGCTGCGAGCTCTCTCAACCCGTGCCGGTCCGTTTCGAGAAAGCGCGTCCACCCAGCCGGCCCGGCCGCTCGGGCCAGGGGAGGCAGATCCCGGTGGTGCTGGGCTCCATCGATCGCGGTGGCGCCTTCCTCAACCAAGTCTTTTGCGCCCCGGGGCCGTCCAAGCGCTGCCGCATCCTGTCCTTTTGGGACCAGGAAACCCTGCCGCCCAAGACCGGCCGCCGCCTTTGGAAAGTGCCGCCGGCCGGCTACGGGCGTGAGCTGGACCAGACCACCCTCGCGCGCCTGCACCGGCACAGCGCGGGCGATCCGCGCCGGGAGGCGGCGCTGTACCGGGACCTCGGCCTGCCCGACTTACTGGCAGCAGCAGCCCAGGAGCAAGCCGACCACGCCACCCATGTGCTGGACACCCTGGCCGGCCTGCCCGCCCTGCGCCGCAACCCGGCCAATGCCAAGCCCAGTGTGATGGATGCCGCGGCCGTCGCGCCCATGGTGCTGGTGTCGGTGCCCAGCAGCCAGGCGGGGCAGACCACCGGCGCCGCCGGCGTGGCCCACATCCTGGCCGCCTTGCAGCACATCCTGGCCGAAGCCCAGGCCGTGGCGCCACAGGCCGCGGTGCTGGTGAACATCAGCCTGGGCGCTTTGGCCGGCCCGCAAGACGGCAGCTCCGCCCTCGAGCAGGCCATCGACGACTTGATGCGCCGGCAACCACGCCTGCTGGTGGTGTTTGCCGCAGGCAACCATGGCGGCGATCTCTTGAACGACCCGAGCAGCGGTACCAATGCCGGCGGCACCCTGGCCCCGGGGGCCAGCGCCCGGCTGAGCTGGCGCCTGCAGCCCCAGGATCCCACCGACAGCTTTCTGGAAGTCTGGTGCGCCGGCCGGGCCAACAAGGCCGGTGCCGCCCTGGAGATGCGCGTGCAGGAGCCTTTCGCCTCGCCCTGGCTGAAAACCGGGGAGATGCAGGATCTGCGCGCGGACGGCCGCTTGCTGGGCCGCATGCAGCTCCAGAGCCGACCGGGCGGAGGCTGCCGCGCCCAGCTCTCGCTGGCGCCGATCGCCGGCCCGCGCGGCGGCCTGCCAGCCGGGCGCTGGCTGCTGGAGCTGCGCAATGCCGGCGCCCACGAGTTCGCCGTGGAGGTGCGGGTTCAAGGGGATGTGCCGCGCTGGACCGATCCCGCACCGGTCCAGTCGGTGCTGGCCGATGCCCAGGGCCTGCTGCTGGGCGGCGCTGGCAGCATGAACGGCCTGGCGACCGGGCGCCTGCCTCTGCGCGTCGGCGCCGCCCATGCCGATGACCAGCGCGATGCCATCTACTCCGCGCGCAACAAACCCGCCGGCCGGCCGCATACGCTGGTGCGCGCCGTGGCGGACGAGGCGCCCTTGACGGAGGGGCTGCTGGCGGCCGGCGTGTTCTCCGGCAGCCAGGTGTGCATGAGCGGCACCAGTGTGGCCGCACCGGTGGCCGCGCGCCTGTGGGCAGATCGGCTGGCAGCCGGTGGCCTGCCGTCCTCGCCGGCGTCCTGGCTGGTGTTTCTGACCGGGCAGGGCGCGCACACGGCGGCCGCCCGGGCAGGGCTGCACGGCACGCCAGCGGCCAAGGCAGTGCCCTCCAGTCGGCTTGCAGCGCCGCTGCGTCCCGCGCGCGGATGAGCGGTCCGCCACGGGTGCATCGCCAGGCTCGCGCGCCGACAGCGCTCAGGCCCTGCACAATGCGAGGCATGGAGACGCCCGCATGACCCTGACCGAGTTGCGTTACATCGTTGCCGTGGCCCGCGAGCGCCATTTCGGCCGCGCCGCCGAGGCCTGTTTCGTGTCCCAACCCACGCTCAGCGTGGCGATCAAGAAGCTTGAGGAAGAACTGGACGTGCGCATCTTCGAGCGCGGTGCCAACGAGATCAAGGTGACGCCGCTGGGCGAAGACATCGTGCGCCAGGCGCAGTCGGTGATCGAGCAGGCCAGCGCCATCCACGAGATCGCCAAGCGCGGCAAAGACCCCCTGGCCGGTGCCCTGCGCGTGGGCCTGATCTACACCATCGCGCCCTATCTGCTGCCCGAGCTGGTGAAGAACGTCATCGAGCAGTACCCGCAGATGCCGCTGATGCTGCAGGAGAACTTCACCGTCAAGCTGCTGGAGATGCTGCGCACCGGCGAGCTGGACTGCGCCATCATGGCCGAGCCCTTCCCCGACACCGGCCTGGCCGTGGCACCGCTCTACGACGAAGACTTCATGATCGCCGTGCCGGCCAGCCACCCTTTCGCCGGGCGCGAGTCGGTCTCGGCCGAGGAGCTCAAAAGCGAAACCATGCTGCTGCTGGGCGCCGGCCATTGCTTCCGCGACCATGTGCTCGAGGTCTGCCCCGAATTCGCCCGCTTCAGCAGCGATGCCGAGGGCATACGCAAGAGCTTTGAAGGCAGCTCGCTGGAGACCATCAAGCACATGGTGGCCTCGGGCATGGGCGTGACCGTGGTGCCCGCGCTCAGCGTGCCCTTGCTGCCGCCGGCGCATCTGCGCTTCGTGCCTTTTGCGCCGCCGGTGCCCACGCGCCGCGTGGTGCTGGCCTGGCGCAAGACCTTCACCCGCTACGAGGCCATCGCTGCGCTGCGCAACGCCGTCTACGGCTGCAGCCTGGCTGGGGTGAAGCGCCTGTCATGAGCGAAGCGGCCGCGGCAGCCATCCTCTCGGAGCTGCGGCTGTACGAGCAGGAGGCCGTGCTGGCCGGGCTGCGCACGCGCCTGGAGGCGCCCGCCCTGCCGCCGGCCGAGCGCTGCGCCCTGCTGGTGGCCCTGGCCTGGCATGAGCGCGAGCGCGACACGCCCCAAGCCCTGGCCCGCGCCGAAGCGGCCGAGCAGGCCATGGCCGACACCGCCGAGCT
>JAIXSD010000016.1 GCA_027484885.1 Rubrivivax sp. | reverse complement strand
TGCACCCACATCGAGCCGCCCAGGGGGATCAGCTCGTCGTTGAAGTCGTAGCTGGGGTTGTGCAGGGTGCAAGGGCCCATGCCGTGGCCGCCGATGCGGTGGCTGCCATCGCCATTGCCGATCAGGAAATAGCAGCCGGGTTTCTCTTGCAGGAAGAAGCTGAAGTCCTCGGCGCCCATGGTGGGCTCGAACTCTTGCACCATCTCAGGCCCGACCATGGCGCTCAGCGTCTGGCGCACAAACTCCGTCTCGGCGGGGTGGTTGATGGTGGGCGGGTAGTTGCGGCGGAACTTGAACTCGCAGCTGACCTCGAACGCGCTGGCGATGCCTTGCGCCATGTCCTCCATGCGCCGCTCGATCAGGTCCAGCAGTTCCAGGGTGAAGGTGCGCACCGTGCCCTCGATCACGCAAGAGTCGGGGATCACATTGGTGGCCTCGCCCGCATGGATCATGGTCACCGAGATCACGCCGGCCTCGGCCGGGCGCTTGTTGCGGCTGATGATGGTCTGGAAGGCCTGCACCATCTGGCAGGCCGCCGGCACTGGGTCCACGCCCAGATGCGGCATGGCGGCATGCGCGCCCTTGCCGCGCAAGGTGATCTTGAACTCATTGCTGGAGGCAAACACCGGCCCGGTCTTGAGCGCAAAGGCGCCGGCCGGCATGCCCGGCCAGTTGTGCGCGCCGAACATGGCCTCCATGGGGAAGAGCTTGAAGAGCCCGTCCTTGATCATCTCGCGCGCACCGCCGCCGCCTTCTTCCGCCGGCTGGAAGACCAGGTAGACGGTGCCGTCGAAATTGCGGTTCGTGGCCAGATGCTTGGCCGCGGCCAGCAGCATGGCGGTGTGGCCGTCGTGGCCGCAGGCGTGCATCTTGCCGGGCTGGGTGCTGGCATGCGCAAAAGTGTTGTGCTCCGTCATCGGCAGGGCGTCGATGTCGGCGCGCAGGCCCACGGCGCGCTCGCTCGTGCCGTTCTTGACGATGCCCACCACCCCGGTCGTGCCCAGCCCGCGGTGCACCGGAATGCCCCATTCGGTGAGCGTCTGGGCGATCAGGTCCGAGGTGCGCTGCTCCTGGAAGCAGAGCTCGGGATGGGCATGGATGTCGCGGCGTAAGCGCTGGATCAGCGGCGCATCGGCCAGGATGGAGTCGATGAACTTCATGGCGGCGAGGCCAGGTCGGCCCGGTGGGTGGGTGAATGAAGAAAGGAGTGCAGGGCGCGAGTCTAAACCGCGGGCGTTCGCGTGCGGGCGCTGCGGAAATGGCCCCGGCCTGGCCATGCGGGCGCTTCAGCCCGGGGCTTTGTGCGCAGCGTGCCCGCCTTCGCGGGCAGCTGTGCAATAGTCTCGCCATGCAAGACCTTCTCGCCCCCTCATCCCTGCCAAATACGGCCTCGCCCCACATCGTCAAGGGCGCCTGTCCGCACGATTGCCCCGACACCTGCGCCTTGCGCATCACGGTCGATCAGGGCCGAGTGATCAAGATCCAGGGGGCGGCCGATCATCCGAGCACGCACGGCGCGCTGTGCACCAAGGTCTCGCGCTATGCCGAGCGCACGTATCACGAGGAGCGGCTGCTGCGCCCGCTCAGGCGGGTCAGCCGCAAGGACGAGGCGCCGCGTTTCGAGCCGGTCAGCTGGGCCCAGGCCCTGGCCGATATCTCGGCTCGGCTGAAGACCATCGCCGCGCGTGACCCGCAGGCCATCCTGCCCTACAGCTATGCGGGCACCATGGGCTTGCTGCAGGGCGAGGGCATGTCGGCGCGCTTTTTCAACAAGCTGGGCGCCTCGCAGCTGGAGCGCACCATCTGCGCCTCGGCCGGCGCGGCAGCGCTGAATGCGACCTACGGCCACCGGGTCGGCATGCACCTGCCTTTCTTTGCCGAGAGCCGCCTGATCCTGATTTGGGGCAGCAACTCGATTGCCTCGAATTTGCATTTCTGGACCTATGCGAACAAGGCCAAGCGCGAGGGCGCCAAGCTGATCTGTATCGACCCGCGCAAGACTGAGACGGCTGACAAATGCCACCAGCACATCGCCCTGCTGCCCGGCACCGACGGCGCCCTGGCCCTGGGCCTGATGCATGAGCTGATCGCCCATGACTGGCTGGACCACGACTACATCGCCCGCCATGTCGATGGCTGGGAGGAGCTGAAGGCCCGCGCCATGAACTGGCCGCCCGAGGCGGTGGCCGAGGTCTGCGGCATCACGGCCGAGGAGGTGCGCGGCCTGGCGCGCGACTACGCGCAAACCTCGCCTGCGGCCATCCGCCTCAACTACGGCATGCAGCGCGTGCGCGGCGGGGGCAATGCGGTGCGCCTGGTGGCCTTGCTGCCCTGCCTGACCGGTGCCTGGCGTTCGCGGGCCGGCGGCCTGCTGCTGTCCAGCTCGGGCTGGTTCGCGCCCTTCAAGAACATGGCCGCGCTGGAGCGCCCCGAGCTGCTGGCCGGCCGCCAGCCGCGCCTGATCAATATGAGCACCATCGGCGACGATCTGCTGCGCGAGGCCTCGCCCGAGTTCGGCCCCAAGATCGAGGCGCTGATCGTCTACAACAGCAACCCGGTGGCGGTGGCGCCCGAGTCGCCCAAGGTGGTGAAGGGCTTCCAGCGCGAGGATCTGTTCACCGTGGTGCTGGAGCATTTCATGACCGACACGGCCGATCTGGCCGACTATGTGCTGCCGGCCACCACGCAGCTGGAGCATTTGGATGTGCACACCAGCTACGGCCACACCGATGTGCTGATCAACGAGCCGGCGATTGCGCCCCTCGGCGAGGCCAAGCCCAACACGCAGATCTTCCGCGAGCTGGCTGCAGCCATGGGCTTCAGCGAGGATTGCTTTGCCGAGAGCGACGAGCAGCTGGCCCGCCAGGCCTTCACGGCCGAGATCGATTTCGAGGCCTTGCGCGCCCAGGGCTGGCAAAGCCTGCCGCTGCGCGAAGCGCCGTTTGCCGAGGGTGGCTTCCCCACGCCGAGCGGCCGGGCGCAAGCGGCTGGCGCGGACTTCGTGGCCAACTATGAGAGCCGCCGCTCCAGCCCCGAGCTGGCCGCGCGTTATCCGCTGGCCATGATTTCGCCGCCGGCGCGCAATTTCCTCAACTCCAGCTTCGTCAACGTCAAGAGCTTGCGCGACATCGAAGGCGAGCCCCTGGTCGAGCTGCATGCCGACGACGCCGCTGCGCGCGGCCTGCAAGACGGCGCCATGGTCCGGGTGTTCAATGATCGTGGCAGTTACCTTTGCCGCGCCCGCATCAGCCCGCGCGCCCGGCCAGGGGTGGTCAATGGCCTCGGTGTGTGGTGGCGCAAGCTGGGCGCCGGTGGCAGCAATGTCAACGAGGTGACGCACCAGCGCCTCACGGACATGGGCCGGGCGCCGAGTTTTTACGACTGTCTGGTCGAGGTCAAGGCGGCCTGAGGTGCTGAAGGCCAGGACGAGGAACAAGCGCTGGCGCTGGGCCTTGCTGCCGGTGGCGGCGCTGGGCCTGCTCGCCTCCTTGGGCGGCTGTGCGCAGATGGGTTATCTGGGCCAGTCGGTGGGCGGCCACCTGCGCCTGGTGTCGGCCGCCAAGCCCGTGGACGAGTGGCTGGCCGACCCGAACCTCAAGCCCGCCCTGCGCGAGCGCCTGCAGCAGAGCCAGCGCATGCGCGACTTTGCCGTGCAGCAGCTGCACCTGCCCGACAACAACAGCTACCGCCGCTACGCCGACCTGGGCCGCTCGGCCGCGGTCTGGAATGTGGTGGCCGCGCCTGAGCTGAGCCTGACGCTCAAGACCTGGTGCTTCCCCATCATGGGCTGCGTGGGTTATCGCGGTTATTTCAATCAGGCCGAGGCCGAGGCCTATGCCGCCGAGCTGCGCGCCGAGGGCTATGAAGTCATGGTCTACGGCGTGCCCGCCTACTCGACCCTGGGCTGGAGCCGGTTGCTGGGCGGTGACCCGCTGCTCAATACTTTCATGAACCAGCCCGAGGCGGAGCTGGCCGGGCTGATCTTCCATGAGCTGTCGCACCAGGTGGTGTACGCGGCCGATGACACGCAGTTCAACGAGTCCTTTGCCACAGCGGTGGAGCGGCGCGGCGCGCTGGCCTGGCTGCAGGCCCAGGGCAGCGCGGCCGAGCGTGAGCGCTACCTGGCGCGGCAGGCGCAGCGGCTGCAGTTCCGCGCCCTGACCCAGCGCTACCGCGAGCGGCTGGAGGCGCTCTATGCCCAGCCGCTGGATGTGGAGGCCAAGCGTGCGGCCAAGGCGCAGCTGCTGGCCGAGATGCGGGCCGAGCATGCGCAAGTCAAGGCGGCGCAGTGGGGCGGTGACAGCGGCTACGACGCCTGGTTCGCCCGCGCCAACAACGCCAGCTTTGCCCTGCTGTCGGCCTACACCGAGCTGGCGCCGCAGTTCGAAGCCCTGCTGGATCGCGAGGGCGGCGACTGGCCGCGTTTTTACACGGCCGTGAAGGCCTTGGCCGAGCTGCCGCCGGCGCAGCGCAGAATGCGCCTGCAAGACCCGAAGAATTCTGCAGAGTGAGACAGACAGAAAGAAAGAGAAAGAACGCATCATGGCCGACATCCGCATCCACCGTGACCATGCTCTCGGGCTCAAGCGTGCCCGCGATATCGCCTGGGCCTGGGCCGAGCAGGTCGAAGAAAAGTTCGACATGGAGTGCACGGTGCTGGAAGGCAAGACCAGCGACACCGTCGAGTTCACCCGCTCGGGCGTCAAGGGCGAGCTGATCGTCACCGCTGATCACTTCGAGCTGCACGCCAAGCTGGGCCTGCTGCTGGGCGCCTTCAAGTCCACCATCGAGGGCGAGATCCAGAAGGAGCTCGACGGCCTGTTGGCCGGAGAGGCGGGTGGCGGCAAAAAACCGGCGGGCAAGAAAAAGCCGGCGTGATGCCGGCTTGAACGACTGAGCCGGCTTCATGCCGGCGCAAACCCGCGAGCCCGCATCAGGCAGGCTCGGGGTCTGTCTCGATCACTTCAGCGATTCGATCAGGTCGATGTAGCTTTGCATCGCTTCGTCGCTGCTGGTGCCCTTGAGCTCGTTCCAGGCGTCCCATTTGGCACGGCCGACCATGTCGGTGAAGCCAGGGCGGCTGCCGTCCACATCGCCGCTGCTGCCTTGCTTGTAGAGCGCGTAGAGCTTCAGCAGGGTCATGTTGTCGGGACGCTCGGGCAGGTTTTTGGACTCGGCCACAGCGGCTTCGAATTGGTCTTTCAGGCTCATGGTGTCTCCTAGATGGCGGTGAGTGCCGATTGAACTGGTAACAATCGGGATGGACGCCGATGATGTTACCCAGCATTGTGTGAGCACGACACTCTAAAAACCGCCGTTCGCCCCGCCTTGATGAAGATGATGAGGAGACCGCATTGACGCATTCGCATGAACGCATGTCCAAGGTAGACACGGCCTGGTTGCGCATGGACACGGAGTCCAACCTGATGATGATCGTCGGGGTCTGGATCATCCGCCCCGGCATCAGCCTGGCGGCCTTGCGCGAGCGCGTCGAGGCGCGGCTGCTGCAGTACGGGCGCTTCCGGCAAAAGGTGGTGGAAGACGCCATGGGCGCGCAATGGGTGGAGGACGATGACTTCGACATCACCCGCCATGTGCAGGCCGAAGAGCTGCTGCCGCGGCGCGGCCAGAGCCGTCAGGATTGCCTCAAGGAGCGCGTCGGCGAGCTGGCGGCCGAGCCGCTGAACCCGGCCCACCCGCTCTGGCAGTTCCAGCTGATCGAGGACATGGGCGATGGCAGCAGCGCCCTGGTCGCCCGCATCCACCACTGCATCGGCGATGGCATCGCCCTGATCGCCGTGATGCTGTCCATCACCGACGGCGGCAAGGCGCCGCCGAAGCGCCTGCAGCAGCCCCGTGACGACCAGGACTGGTTGACCGACGCCCTGCTCAAGCCCATCAGCGCCATGACCATCAAGGCCATCCGCGTGGCCGGCGCGGGCATGGCCAAGTCGGTGGACACGCTGATGCAGCCCCACCATCCGCTCGACAGTTCCATGGACATGGCGCGCATGGGCTACCAGGCGGTCAGCGACGTGGCCGCGTTTGCGCTGATGTCAGACGATTCGCCAACCCGCCTCAAGGGCAAGCCCGGCACGCAAAAGCGCGTGGCCTGGGACGAGGGCCTGCCGCTCGATGCCGTCAAGGCCGTGGGCAAGGCCTTGAACTGCTCGATTAACGATGTGCTGCTCAGCTGCGTGGCCGGTGCGATGGGGCGTTACTTGCAGGCCAAGGGCGAAGATGTGGCGGGCAAGGAGATCCGCGCCATGGTGCCGGTGAATTTGCGGCCGATGGAAAAAGCCTACCAGCTGGGCAACCGCTTTGGCCTGGTGCCGCTGGTGCTGCCCATCGGCATCGAGAACCCGGTCGAGCGCCTCTACGCCGTGCGCGCGCGCATGCAGGATCTGAAAGGCAGCTT
>JAIXSD010000150.1 GCA_027484885.1 Rubrivivax sp. | reverse complement strand
GCAACATTGTTGTTCTCCGCCCTCAATCACAGACCGGTCAGGGTCTTGAGTTGGGGCCACATATAGGGCCACAGCTGCCAGGTCATCAGGCCGATCACGCCCAGGATCATCACCAGCGCGTACCAGTACAGGTGACCGGTTTGGGCACGACGCACCAGACCGGCAATGCCGCCGACCGCATGGGCCGAGCCGTTGATCAGCACACCGTCGATCACAGCGCCGTCACCAGCCTTCCAGAACACGAGGCCCAAGCCACGCGCAGCCTTGGCGAGGATGTTCTCGTTGATCCAGTCCATGAAGTACTTATTCTCCAGGACCACGATCAGCGGGCGCAGCACGCGGCCCAAGGTCGCCGGCACAGCCGGCCAGACCATGTAGAACAGGTAGGCCGTCACCACGCCACCCAGAGCCAGCCAGAAGGGCAGCGTCTGCAGGCCATGCACTGCCATGGCTGCAGCGCCGTGGAACTCATGACCCAGTTCGGTCATGGCGTGATGCACCTGGTGGTTGATGAAGATGGCATCCTTGAAGAAATCACCATGCAGCATCGGCGCGATGGTGAAGTAACCGATCAGCACCGAAGGCACCGCCAGCAAAGCCAGCGGCAGGGTCACAACCCACGGCGACTCGTGCGGCACATGAGGCTCATGGTGACCGTGGTCGTCATGATGGTCATGCTCGCCCGGGAAGGGCTTGTGACGGAAGTTCTCCTTGCCATGGAAGACCAGGAAGTACATCCGGAAGGAATAGAAGGCCGTGACGAACACGCCAATGATGACGGCGTAGTACGCCCACTGCGCCGCCGGCAGATGGCTGGCATGCACCGCTTCGATGATCGAGTCCTTGGAGTAGAAACCCGAGAAGAACGGCGTGCCAATCAGAGCCAGCGAACCCAGCAGAGAGGTGATCCAAGTCACCTTCATGTACTTCCACAGACCACCCATATTGCGGATGTCTTGGTCGTGGTGCATGCCGATGATGACCGAGCCCGCGCCGAGGAACAGCAGGGCCTTGAAGAAGGCGTGCGTCATAAGGTGGAACACAGCCACCGAGTAAGCCGAGGCACCCAGGGCCACGGTCATATAGCCGAGCTGCGACAGGGTCGAGTAAGCGACCACGCGCTTGATGTCGTTCTGGATGATGCCCAGGAAGCCCATGAACAGCGCCGTGATGGAGCCGATCACCAGGATGAAGTTCAGCGCCGTGTCCGAGAGCTCGAACAACGGGCTCATGCGGGCGACCATGAAGATGCCGGCCGTCACCATGGTGGCAGCGTGGATCAGCGCGGAAATGGGGGTCGGACCTTCCATCGAGTCCGGCAGCCACACGTGCAGCGGGAACTGGGCCGACTTGCCCATGGCACCGATGAACAGGCAGATGCAGGCCACGCTCAGCATCATCCAGTCACTGCCCCACAACGGCGCGGTGAACTTGATCTGAGCCAGTTCACCAGCCTTGGCAAAGGTCTCGGTGTAGTTCAGCGAACCACCGTAAGCCACCAGCAGGCCGATGCCCAGGATGAAGCCGAAGTCACCGACGCGGTTGACCAGAAAGGCCTTCATGTTCGCGAAGATGGCGGTCGGCTTGGTGTACCAGAAGCCGATCAGCAGGTAGGACACCAGGCCCACCGCTTCCCAACCGAAGAACAGCTGCAGCATGTTGTTGCTCATGACGAGCATCAACATCGAGAAGGTGAACAGCGAGATGTAGCTGAAGAAGCGCTGGTAGCCCGGGTCTTCTTCCATATAGCCGATGGTGTAGATGTGCACCATCAGCGACACAAAGGTCACCACGCACATCATCATCGCGGTCAGGCCATCGACCAGGAAGCCGACTTCCATCTTCAGGCCGCCCACCACCATCCACTCATAAATGGTCTGGTTGAAACGGGCACCGTCGTTGATGACCGACTCCAGCGTCATCGCCGACAGGATGAAGGCCACGAGGACGCCGAGGATGGTGACCGTGTGGGCGCCCTTGCGGCCCACTTGCTTGCCGAACAGGCCAGCCACGACAGCGCCGACCAGCGGAGCCAGCGGCACCGCCAGCAAGAGGTTCTGAGAAAGTTGTGCAGACATTGTTCTTCAGCCCTTCAGCGCGTCGAGCTCTTCGACATTGATGGACGCCCGGTTGCGGAACAGCACGACCAGAATGGCCAGGCCGATGGCCGACTCGGCGGCCGCCACGGTCAGGATGAAGAACACGAACACCTGGCCCGCCATATCGCCCAAATAGTGCGAGAAGGCCACGAAGTTCAGGTTCACCGCGAGCAACATCAGCTCGATCGCCATCAGCAGCACGATCAGGTTCTTGCGATTCAAAAAGATGCCCACCACCGAGATGGCGAACAGGATCGCCCCCAAGGTCAGGAAATGGCCCAAGGTCAAGCTCATCATGCTTTGGCTCCTGTGTCAGCAGCTGCATCGGCTGCAGGCGCGGCGGGCAGTTCCACCGTGGGCGCCATCTTGACGATGCGCAGGCGATCGGCCTTCTTGACCTTGACCTGCTCGGAGGCGTCCTGGCTGCGAGAGTCCTTGCGGCGGCGCAGGGTCAGCGCGATGGCGGCAATGATGGCCACCAGCAGCAGCACGGCCGCGATCTGCAAGGGATAGAGGTACTGGGTGTAGATGGCAATGCCGAGCAGCTTGGTGTTGCCCAGCTGCATGGCCGCGGGCGACAGCTCAGGGGCATCGGCCAGGCGGAAGCCCCCCATCAGGATGGCGGCCATCTCCAGCGCAATCAAGGCGCCGACCAAGCCGGCCATCGGCATGTGCTTCCAAAAACCCTCCCGCACATGGTCTGAATTGATGTCCAGCATCATCACCACAAACAGGAACAGCACCATGACGGCGCCGATGTACACCAGCACCAAGGTGATGGCCAGGAATTCCGCCTTCAGCAGCATCCAGATGCACGAGGCATTGAAGAAGGCCAGGATCAGAAACAGGGCCGAGTGCACCGTGCTGCGCGCCGTGATCACACGGAACGAAGCACCCAGCAGCACGGCCGAGAAGATGTAGAACAGAGCAGTGGTGATTTCCATAGCGTTCCAGCAATACGTGACTCTCGATCCCGGAGCCGTCCGCCGCGCCGCCTTGATGCAAGCTCAGGACGACTCGGTCAGATGCTGCGGCGGTTGCGACCGCCGCTCATCTGCGTCCCCTCAGGGGGACCGGCCGGGAAACTCCCGGACCCGGGGTCAGCGGTACTTTGCGTCGGCCTCCTTTTGGGCTGCGATCTCGGGTTCATAACGGTCACCCACAGCCAGGAGCATGTCCTTGGTGAAGTAGAGGTCGCCGCGTTTTTCGCCGTGGTACTCGAAGATATTGGTTTCCACGATCGAGTCGACCGGGCAGCTCTCTTCGCAGAAACCGCAGAAGATGCACTTGGTCAGGTCGATGTCATAACGCGTGGTTCGGCGGGAGCCGTCATCGCGCACATCGGACTCGATGGTGATGGCCATCGCCGGGCAGACTGCTTCACACAGCTTGCAGGCAATGCAGCGCTCTTCGCCGTTGTCATAACGGCGCAGCGCATGCAGACCGCGAAAACGCGGCGACAGCGGGGTTTTTTCTTCCGGAAACTGCACGGTGATCGTGCGCGACAGGAAATGGCGGCCGGTCAGGGCCAGGCCCTTGAACAGCTCGATGAGCATGAAGCTCTTGACGAAGCTCACTGCAGACATGGGAGGACCTCAGCTCACTTCCAGATGTTGTACGGCGACTGAATCCAGAGGCCGACGACGACCAACCAGACCAGGGTCACGGGAATGAAGATCTTCCAGCCCAGACGCATGATCTGGTCATAGCGGAAGCGCGGGAAGCTGGCGCGAACCCAGAG
>JAIXSD010000474.1 GCA_027484885.1 Rubrivivax sp. | reverse complement strand
TCCTCCAAGGAACTCTGCGGCGGCACCCACGTCAAGGCCACCGGCGACATCGGCCTGTTCAAGATCGTGTCCGAAGGCGGCGTGGCTGCGGGCGTGCGCCGCATCGAAGCCGTCACCGGGGACAACGCCCTGGCCTATCTGCAGCAGTTGGAAAGCACGGTCAGCCGCGCCGCCCAAACCCTGAAGACCGCACCGGCCGATCTGGAGCCGCGCCTGCAAGCCGTGCTGGACCAGGTCAAGGCCCTGGAGAAAGACCTGGCCACGGCCAAGAGCCGCCTGGCCGCAGCCCAAAGCAATGAGCTGCTGACCCAGGCGGTCGAGGTGAAGGGCGCCAAGGTGCTGGCCGTCACCCTCGACGGCGCCGACGCCAAGACCCTGCGCGAAACCATCGACAAGCTGCGCGACAAGATGCACTCGGCCGTGATCGTGCTGGCTGCCGTCGAAGGCGAGAAGGTGAACCTGTCGGCCGGCGTCACCGCCGACTACATCGCCCGCGGCCTGAAGGCCGGCGAGCTGGTCAGCTTCGTCGCCCAGCAATGCGGTGGCAAGGGCGGCGGCAAGCCCGATCTGGCCATGGCCGGCGGCACGCAGCCGGCCGCCGTGCCGGCCGCGCTGGCCTCGGTCCAGGCCTGGGTGGCAGAACGCATGTAAACCCCCTACCATCCTCCCCACACGCAAGGGCCCAAGCGAATGGGCCCTTGTTCTTTTCAGCTGCACCCCACCAGGAGTCCGCATGAGCGACACCATTGACCACCAAAACGCCGAGCGCCTGGCCGCTCTCCTGCAGATCCTCGTGGCCGCCACCCCCGAAGACGAAACCGCCGTGCCCATCGACATGCTCGATGGCTACCTGACCGCGCTGATCTGCGGCCCGGTGGTGGTCACGCCCATCCAGGCCATGGATGCGCTGTTCGGCGAAGACTGGGCCGATGCCCTGGACGAGCAGGACGCCACCGAAGAGTTCATGAGCGTGCTGCACGAGCGCTGGAACGAAATCGCCGACAGCCTCAACCCCGAAGCCCTGGCCGCCAACCCGGAAGCCATGCAGCTGACGCCGCTGATCACCGAGTTCGACGAGGCCACCAAGGCCGACCTGCTGAGCCAGGGCGTGCTGACCGCCGAGCAACTGGAGCAACTGCCGCCCAACGGCCTGATGTGGGTCGAGGGCTTCATGCAGGCCGTCGATGACTTCGAGGAAGCCTGGTACATCTTTGACAGCGAGAGCGAAGAAGGCCAGATGCTGGACGCCATGCTGATGTCGGTGGCCGCCGTGGCCATGGCCCCGGGCGAGCAGCGCGAAGCCTATATCGCCGAGGCCTACGACGAAGGCGAAGAAGTCGACCAGGACGTGCTGCTGGACGACGCCCTGTTCTCGGCCCAGGACCTGCGCCTGTTCTGGGTGCAGCAAGCCGACCGGGACGAAGCCGCCAACGACGCCGAAGGCCCGGACGCCTGAGTCCTGACGTCTAAGTCCTGACACCTGAGCCCCTGCACCTGAACCCGGCGAGCTCAGACTCGCCGGCGACGGCGCTGCCGGTTTTAGCTCACAAACGCCCAGCGCAGTTGGGCGCGCCGCAGCGGCAGCGCAGCCGCCCCTCATGGTGGCTTTCGCCGTAATCGCAGGTCAGCTCTTCGCCGGCCTCGATGTCCCGCAAGGCATAAAACTCCACCCGACCCTGGCTGATGCGCAGCACCGCGTTCGCGGCACAGCTGTGGTTGATGCAGCGCAGCGCGTCGGTCGACAAGGTGGCATCCACCGCCCGGGTCTCCGAGACTTCGACGATGTGGATGCGCTCGCGGCCCTTGGCCCGGCGGCGCGCCTCGCGCACCGAGATGGCCTCACCGCGCAGCTCTCCGATCTTGCGCCGATGCGGAATCGGCTCGGCCGCAAACACACCCAGTCCGTCGATGAGGCTCTCGCCCACGCGCAGCGCGAAACGCTCGGCCGGCAAGGGCGGGCGTTTGCCCGTCGGAGCTGCCTCGGCGGGCGCCGCTTTCAGAGTCGCAGGCTTGGGTTCGGAGGGCAAAGCAGATAGACGCGGCATGGTGGGGCGATTGTCGCAGCCGCTGTCGCTGCGGCGCCGCAATTTGACTGCTTTGCCTCTGCACCATCAGCTCAAGCTTGACCCGCAGGCCGGCCGGCCGACATACTGGGCCGCATGAACTCCGCCACCACCCAAGCACGCCGCAATGCCGGCCGCAGCCGCGTGAAGCATCAGCCCCTGCGGCAAGAGCTGGCCATGGTGCTGGGCCGGATGCCGTCCTGCGTGGGTGCCATGCTAGCGGCTCATGCACATGGACACCTGGTGGGTCTGCTACAGCGGGCAGCCCCTCCCCACTGAAGGCCCAGCCTCACAAGCCAAAGTTAGATACCCCCAAAAGCCCGCTGCCACCCAGCGGGCTTTTTCTTTGCCCCGCCCCGTGCGCAAGACCTGCGCCACCCCAGCAACTCAAAGGAGCCCCCGATGGAGACGATCACGATTCGACGCAGCCAGGTTTCAGACGCCGCCGCCCTGGCCCAGCTGATGTCCCACCCTGAAGTCTTCTCCGGCCTGCTGCAACTGCCCTACCCCAGCGAGGAGCTCTGGCGAGCCCGGCTGCAGGACAACGCGGGGCCGGGCAAGCCGGACTTGTCGCTGGTGGCCGAGGTTCAGGGCCAGGTGGTCGGCAGCGCCGGCCTGCATCCGGCGGGCGCCGCACTGCGCCGGCGTCACGCCATGAGCATGGGCATCTCGGTCGCCGCCGAAGCACAAGGCCAAGGCGTCGGCCGGGCCCTGATGGCCGCCTTGATGGACTATGCCGACAACTGGGGCCAGGTCTTGCGCACCGAGCTGACGGTCTATGCCGACAACGCACGGGCGATTCGGCTCTACGAGCACTTCGGCTTTCAGCGCGAAGGCCTGATGCGCGCCTACGCCCTGCGAAACGGGGCCTACGTCGACACCCTGGCCATGGCCCGCCTGCATCCCAATCCGCCGCGCTGGAACTGAAGGCGAATTGAGCGCCCGGAAAAAGCAAAAGGCCGCGAGAGCGGCCTTTTTGCAGGGGAAGCGTTCGCGACGCTCAGATCGGGCGGAATTGGGCGCGGCGCAGATCGGCCATTCGCATCTCTTCCGGCGTGGCCTGGCCTTCCACCACCACCTTGGGCAGTTGCTTGGCCGGGGCGCGAACGACCGGGGCAGAACTCAGGCGCTTGCCGGTGACCACCAGACGCGCCAGCTTGACGACCTCGCTGGCCTGAGCCGGCGCGGGCGGAAAGACCAGACCCAGAAACGCGGCGCTCAAGGCCAGGGGCGCGGCCCAGGCACGAGAGAAGGGCTTGACGCTGTGCTGGGCCCGTGTCTTTTGAAGCTGCTGCATTTCCAATACTCCCCCGCCTACTTTGGGCGATCTGTCTTCAATGGATCGAAGTATCACCAAGCCGCAGGGTCAGCTCCAGCAAAAAGCGACGAACTGCAGTTTTAGGCGATGAGGCAGCGCTGCAGCCGCCTGAATTTCGTTCCACCCCCGGTGAAACCCGGGTTGATCGGCATCAAGCATACCGAAGCTCACTCGACTTTCCCCAGAATACCCGGTAAGCAAACCACGTGTAGACCAGAATAGCCGGCAAAGTGACCAAGACCCCCCAGAGGATGACGGTCAAGGACTTGGGTGCGGCCGCGGCCTGCCAGACCGTCAGGCGGTCGATCAGCACATAGGGGTAAAGGCTGTAGGCCAGGCCCAGAGCACCCAGCAACATCACCGCCACCATCAGGGCAAACGGCAGCCAGCACAGCTTGCCCCGTACCCGGTGCGAGTTCAGCAAGGCGCGCAGAGCCAGCAGGCTCAGCACCGTCATCAGCGGGATGGGCAGCAAGGCGATCAGCTCTGGCATGCGAAACCAGCGCTCACTGACCGTGGCGCTGACCCAGGGCGTCATCAGCGACACGCCAGCCAGACCCAAAACCACGGCCGGCCAGGCCAGCTTGGCCCGCTGAACGGCCAGGGCCTGCACCGCGCCGTCCATCTTCATGATCAACCAGCCCGCGCCGAGCATGGCGTAAGCGGCGGCCAGGGCCAGGGCAATCAGCAGGGCAAAGGCGGTGTAGCCCGGGCCTTCGGCAAAGCCGGTGATGTAGCGCGCCAGCATCCAGCCCTGGGACAGGGCCGCCAGGGCCGAGCCGAAGATGAAGGTGCCGTTCCAAAACGGCTTCCAGTCGGCCGGCGCCTTGACGCGGAAATCAAAGGCCACGCCGCGCAGCATCAGGCCCAGCAGCATCAGCGCCACCGGCAAATAGAGCGCCTGCAGGATCAGGCCATGGGCTTTGGGGAATGCCACCAGCAAAATGCCCACGCCCAGCACCAGCCAGGTTTCGTTGGCATCCCAAAAGGGGCCGATCGAGGCCACCATCTGGTCTTTGTGGGCGTCGCTGGCGCCGATCATCAGCAGACCGACGCCCAAGTCGTAACCATCCAGCACCACATAGATCAGCAGGGACAAGCCCATCAGACCGAGAAACACCAAGGGCATCCAGCCGGCAGGCGTGCTGAGATCCGGGTTCGCAAAGTTCATCACGCCCTCCATCAGGCAAAGGTTCGGCTCTGGGTCAGGCGCGAGGGCGCGCTCGGGCCATGCTCCAGCGGCTTCTCGGCCATGTACTTGAGCACGCCCACGTAGGCCACGATCAGGAACAGGTACAGCGTCACATAGCCGGCCAGGGTCAGGGCGATGTGAGGCGCCGGCGTGGTCGAGGCCACCTCGCTGGTTCGCAGCAGGCCGTAGACGATGAAGGGCTGGCGGCCGATCTCGGTGACATACCAGCCGGACACGGTGGCCAGCCAGC
>JAIXSD010000748.1 GCA_027484885.1 Rubrivivax sp. | reverse complement strand
GCGATGGCCACGTCGAGCATCGAGAAGTCGTCGCCCAGCATGTACTTGTTCTTCAGGAAGATCGGCGCGAGCTGGGTCAGGCGGTCGCGGATTTGCGCGCGTGCCTTCTCCAGCTGCTTGTCGGTGGCCTTGACGGCCTGGCCGCGGCCTTCGAGCACATTGACGTGGGCGAACAGTTCCTTCTCGAAATTCAGCAGGAACAGGCGCACGCGGGCGCGGGCCACCGGGTCACCGGGCATCAGCTGCGGGTGCGGGAAGCGCTCGTCGATGTACTCGTTGATGATGTGCGATTCGTACAGGATCAGGTCGCGCTCGACCAGGATGGGCACTTCGTTGTACGGGTTCATCAGCGCGATGTCTTCGGGCTTGGCGAACAAGTCCACATCACGGATCTCGAAGTCCATGCCCTTTTCGAACAGCACGAAGCGGCAGCGATGCGAGTAGGGGCAGGTGGTTCCAGAATAAAGCACCATCATGGCGGCAGGCTCCGAGAGGTCAGGTGAAAAGGCTGCGGATCACATCGAGTCTTGCAGTGAGCCGCACAAAAGACAAACGCAGCGGGCGCTCCGGACGAGCCACCCACTGCGTGTTGGACCCAGCCGCCGCTCGCGCAGCCGCCAGGACCGGGACGGAAGACGTTACTTCACGTCTTTCCAGTACGAGGCATTCAGGCGCCAAGCGAACACCGTGAACACCGACAGGAACAGCAGCACCAGCACACCCAGGCGGAAACGCTGGGCCTGGGCCGGCTCGCCCATCCATTGCAGGTAGGCCACCAGGTCACCCACGGCGCTGTCGTAGGCGCGAGCGTCCAGGGTGCCGGGGGTCAGTTGCTCAAAGCCCTTGAAGACATGGGTGGTCTTGCTGTGATCGTGAGGATCGGCCACTTCTTCGAACTTGGCGGCACGCTGACCCTGCAGTTCCCACAGCACATGCGGCATGGCCACGCTGGGGAAGGCCAGGTTGTTCCAGCCCGTGGCCTTGGTTTCGTCACGGTAGTAGGTGCGCAGGTAGGTGTACAGATAGTCTGCACCCGAACCCTTGGAACCATCGGCGCGCGAGCGGGCGATCACAGTCAGATCCGGCGGGGTGGCGCCGAACCAGTCCTTGGCCTGCTTGGGATCGAGCGAGACCTTCATGGTCTCGCCGACCTTTTCGCCGGCGAACAGCAGATTGCTCTTGATCTGCGCTTCGGTCAGGCCGAGGTCACGCAGACGGTTGTAGCGATTGAAGGCTGCAGCGTGGCAGTTCAGGCAGTAGTTGACGAACAGCTTGGCACCGTTTTGCAGGGCCGCCATGTCGGTCATCTTTTCCTTGGGGAACTTGTCCCACTCGATGCCGCCGCCAGCAGCCTGAGCGCCGGAAACCAAGCCCATACCCAGAGACAGGGCGGTCAGCAGCGTAGCGATGAGTTTCTTCATTCTTTGGACTCCGGTGCTTGTTCAGTGGGCGTGGAAGGTCACGCGGTCAGGCACGGCCTTGGGCGTGCCCAGCTTGCTCCACCAGGGCATCAGCAGGAAGAAGCCGAAGTAGAAGAGCGTGCCCACCTGTGCAATCAGCGTGCCGATGTCGGTCGGCGGCTGGATGCCCAGGTAGCCCAGCACCAGGAAGAACACCACGAACACGGTGTACACATACTTGTGCCAGTCCGGGCGATAGCGGATCGACTTGACCGGGCTGTGGTCCAGCCAGGGCAGGAAGAACAGGATCACGACCGCGCCACCCATCACCACCACACCCCAGAACTTCGCGTCGAAGATCTTGAGCAGGAAGCAGGCGGCTGCAGCGATCACCAACACGGCCAGCTTGGCCTTGCCGCCGAAGCTGCCCTTGATGACCGCCAGCAGGGCGCCCAGGCCGATGATGCCCACCAGCACATTGACCATGGTGTCGGTCGTGGCACGCAGCATCGAGTAGAAAGGCGTGAAGTACCAGACCGGGGCGATGTGCGCCGGGGTCTTCAGCGGGTCAGCCGGGATGAAGTTGTTGTACTCCAGGAAGTAGCCACCCAGCTCCGGCGCGAAGAACACGATGCTGGTGAACACCAAAAGGAACAGGCTCAGCGCGTAGATGTCGTGGACCGTGTAGTACGGGTGGAACGGCACGCCGTCCAGCGGGTGACCCTTGGCATCCTTGGGGGCCTTGGGGCCCTTGATCTCGACACCGTCCGGGTTGTTCGAACCCACTTCGTGCAGCGCAATGATGTGCGCCACCACCAGGCCCAGCAGCACCAGGGGCACAGCAATGACGTGGAAGCTGAAGAAGCGGTTCAGCGTGGCATCACCCACCACGAAATCACCACGGATCAGCAGCGCCAGGTCCGGGCCAACGAAAGGCACGGCTGCGAACAGGTTCACGATCACCTGGGCGCCCCAGTAGGACATCTGGCCCCAGGGCAGCAGATAGCCCATGAAGGCTTCGGCCATCAGGCACAGGAAGATGCCGCAACCGAAGATCCAGACCAGCTCTCGCGGCTTGCGGTAGGAGCCGTAGATCAGGCCACGGAACATGTGCAGGTACACCACCACGAAGAACGCCGAAGCGCCGGTGGAGTGCATGTAGCGGATCAGCCAGCCCCAGGGCACATCACGCATGATGTACTCGACCGACGCGAACGCCAGATTGGCGTCCGGCTTGTAGTGCATCACCAGGAAGATGCCAGTGACGATCTGGATCACCAGCACCACCAGGGCCAGCGAACCGAAGATGTACCACCAGTTGAAGTTTTTCGGAGCGTAGTACTCCGAGAGATGCTCTTTGTAGAGCTTGCTAGCCGGGAAGCGGTTGTCCACCCACGTCAGCAGTTTTTCGCCGGCGCCAGCGCCAGCGGGAGCTTCTTTGAATTCAGCAGCCATGTTGACCTCTGTCCTTTAGCCTTGTGCGACTTGATGCCGAAGCATCAAGCCTTCTTGTCTTCGCCAATCAGGATCTTGGCGTCGGACAGGTACATGTGAGGGGGAACCTCAAGGTTGTCAGGCGCCGGCTTGTTCTTGAACACGCGGCCAGCCAGGTCGAAGGTCGAACCGTGGCAAGGGCACAGGAAACCGCCGTGCCAGTCATCCGGCAGCGAGGGCTGCGGGCCCGCCTGGAACTTGTCGCTGGGCGAGCAGCCCAGGTGCGAGCAGATGCCCACGCCGACGAAATACTCGGGTTTGATCGAGCGGTGGGTGTTCTTGGCGTACTCAGGGGTCGGATAGGCCTTGCGATCCGAGTTCGGATCGGCCAGTTGGCCATCAATACCCTTCAGGGCTTGCAACTGCTCGGGCGTACGACGGACGATCCACACGGGCTTGCCGCGCCATTCGACGGTCATCTTCTCACCCGGCTTGAGGCCGCTGATATCGGCTTCCACGGCTGCGCCGGCGGCCTTGGCACGCTCGGACGGTGTGAAAGTACTGACGAAAGGTACGGCGGTGGCTACGCCGCCAACGGCACCGGCGCAACTTGTGGCGATGAGCCAGGTGCGCTTGCCGTGGTCCACTTGCTGGTCACTCATGAGGATCCTCAAACGAGACTTCTGATCGGGGGCAACCCGGGATTCTAACGGACGCTATCAGCTCTCAGTATCGGCAACCGCATCCGAAACTGTTTTCCGCGCCACAGTATCAGCGTTTTACCGCTGTGCGGGGCCGTCGCCGTCGACAATCATGGCCGTTGCGCGCCGTTCTGGCGCTCGCAAGGTTTTTATCCATCAACAAGGAAAGGGTGGCCTCAAGCCGCCAGCGGAGAGATCGATGAGTTTTTTCTCGGAATTCAGGGAGTTTGCGGTCAAGGGCAATGTCGTTGACCTGGCGGTCGGCGTCATCATCGGCGGCGCCTTCGGCAAGATCGTCGACTCGGTGGTCAAGGATCTGATCATGCCCATCGTCGGCAAAGTGGTCGGCGGCCTGGACTTCTCCAACTACTTTGTGGTGCTGGGCAGCATCCCGGCCGATTTCAAGGGCGCGCAAACCTACGAAGCCCTGACCAAGGCCGGCGTGCCCCTGTTCGCCTACGGCAGCTTTCTGACCGTACTGCTGAACTTCGTCATCCTGGCCTTCATCATTTTCCTGATGATCAAGCAGATCAACCGCCTCAAGCGCGCCGACACCCCGGCGCCCGCCCCGGCCGAGGCTCCGGTGACGCCGGAAGACATCGTGCTGCTGCGCGAGATCCGCGACTCGCTGAAGCGCTGATCACCCCCCCCCGTGGCGCCGACCGAACCAGCGCCACCCTGCCCCGTAACGCCCGGACTGCCTGTAAGCAAAAGTTTCGCAGGCACCGGGCGTTAGCTATTTGGCAAGCTCAGGCGCCGAGGCCCGCACATCTGGCTGGAGATGCCCTTGTATTGACGCGATACTGACCCCAGATTTGTGGCACGCTCACGACAGCTCCACCCCCACCCCCTTCATGAATTCGCCCGACCTCGGACTCAACCCCCATCTGGAGGCTGCCCTCCAGCGCATTCGCACAGCCGCCGAGCAGGCCTCGGAGCGCTGCGCCGAGGGCATGGGTCTGGCGGCACTCTCGGCCGGCCAAGCCAAGCGGCGCGATCTGCTGCTGGCCACCCAGCTGGTGTTCCGCCGCCAGCAGGGCCTGTTCAGCCAACGCTTCACCCAGGAGCTGCGCCAGCAGCTGAGCCAGGAACAGGCCCCCAAGGCCGAAGCCACCACCGCCGCCAAGAAGGACTGGACCGAGCTGTCCCTGATGGACGATGACGCGGTCGACGCCCTGGTGGTCAGCGACCGCATCGGCCTGGCCATCGGTCACCAAAGCGAGTGGGAGCTGCGCGAGGTCGAGTCCTATGTGGCCAGCCTGCGCAACGGCGATCGCAACCCCTTGCGGCCCGAGCTGGTCGCACGCGCCCTGCTGGCCGCCGTCCACGCGGTGACCGAGGACAGCGAAAGCCGACAGATCCTGGTCGACGAAATGACGCGGGCGATGACGCAGGAGATGCGCGCCTGCTATGCCGACATCGCGGAGCTGTTCCGCCACCGCGGCCTGCGCCCGCAAGACCTGCGCGTGCGCGGCAGCGAATCCCCCAACGCCAGCACCCGCGCGCAGAGCCTGGCTGGCGGCAACTCGGTGCACGGCGAGCTCGATTCCGGCCCGGGTGGGCAGGCGCAGTTCAGCCACAGCGGCCCGCGCAGTGCTCGCAGCGAGTTTGGCAACAGTTACAGCGGCAGCAGTTATGGTGGCGCAGGCATGGCCGGCGGCCACAGCCGTTACGGCAGCGCCAACGCCGGCGGCATGGGCGTGGTCGACGGCCAGCTGATGGACCTGCTGCGCCGCCTGGCCCAGGCGCCGGCACCGGCCGGTGTTTCCGGGTTCGGCGGCATGAGCGGCATGAGCGGCGGCCTGCCGTCGGGCGCGGTCGGTGGCCATGCGGGCAGCGCAACGCTGGGCCCCGCGGCACTCAGCGCCGCGCCGGGCGACTGGGCCGAAGACTTCGGCGGCTCCGCCTGGCAAGGCGTGCAGCCCCCCAATCTGATTCAGATCCACCGCGACGAGCTGCGTCAGGCGGCCACCGGGCGCCTGGACCACATGGTCATCGATGTGGTCAGCAGTCTGTTCGACCAGGTCTTGTCGGACCCCAAGGTGCCACCGCAAATGGCCCGCCTGCTGGCCCGGCTGCAGCTGCCGGTGCTGCGCGCAGCCCTGGGCGACCCGAGCTTTTTCTCCTCGCGCCGGCATCCGGTGCGCCGCTTCGTCAATCGCATGGCCTCGCTGGCCTGCGCCTTCGATGATTTCAGCGAGGCGCCCGGCAGCGATTTCCTGGCCCATGTGCGCGATCTCGTGCAGGAGGTCGCCAGCGGCGACTTCGACCGCATGGAGGTCTACGAAAGCAAGCTCGACGCGCTGGAGCGCTTCATCCAGGAGCAGATCGCCGGCACGCTGAAAAGCGCCAGCGAAGGCAGCGCCGTCGGCGACATGGCTGAGCTGCTGGACCGCAAGGAAATCGACCTGCGCCTGCAGCAGCGCTACACCCAGCAGCTGCAAACCGCTCTGGCTCCCGTGCCCATGCAGGATTTCCTGCGCGATTTCCTGGCCCAGGTCTGGAGCCAAGCCATCGTGCTGTCCTCGCGCGACCCCAAGGGCACGCCCGAGCGCATCCTGCGCTTCCGCCAGCTCGGCCGCGAGCTGGTGATGAGCGTGCAGCCCAAGGGCGGCACGGCCCAGCGCCAGGCCTTTCTGAGCCAGCTGCCCGCCCTGATGCGCACCCTCGGAGAAGGCCTGGACCTGATCGCCTGGCCCGAGCCCGCCCGCAAGGTCTTCTTCGGCGCCCTGCTGCCGGCCCATGCGGAATCTCTC
>JAIXSD010000319.1 GCA_027484885.1 Rubrivivax sp. | reverse complement strand
TCTACGTGTTCTTCGAGGCCACGCTGATCCCGATGTACATCATCATCGGCGTCTGGGGCGGCCCGCGTCGCGTGTATGCGGCCTTCAAGTTCTTCCTCTACACCCTGGCCGGTTCGCTCTTGATGCTGATCGCGCTGCTCTACCTGTACTTCCAGTCCGGTGGCAGCTTCGACATCCTGACCTGGCACAAGTTGCCCCTGGCCGGTGGCACGCAGACCCTGCTGTTCTTCGCCTTCCTGGCCGCCTTCTCGGTCAAGGTGCCGATGTGGCCGGTGCACACCTGGCTGCCCGATGCCCACGTGGAAGCGCCCACCGGCGGTTCGGTGGTGCTGGCTGCCATCATGCTGAAGCTGGGTTGCTACGGCTTCCTGCGTTTCTCCCTGCCCATCGTGCCGGACGCGGCCCATCAGTGGTCCTGGCTCATCATCGCCATGTCCCTGATTGGCGTGGTCTACATCGGCCTGGTGGCCCTGGTGCAGCAGGACATGAAGAAGCTGGTGGCCTACTCGTCCATCGCCCACATGGGTTTCGTCACCCTGGGTTTCTTCATCTTCAATGACCTGGGCGTGCAGGGCGGTCTGGTGCAGATGATCTCGCACGGCTTTGTGTCGGGTGCGATGTTCCTGTCCATCGGCGTGCTTTACGACCGTGTCCATTCGCGTGAGATCGCCAGCTACGGCGGCGTGGTCAACACCATGCCCAAGTTCGCGGCCTTCGCCCTGTTCTTCGCTATGGCCAATTGCGGCCTGCCCGCCACCGCCGGTTTCGTGGGTGAGTGGATGGTGATCCTGGGCACTGTGCGCTACGACTTCTGGCTTGGCGCGATTGCTGCCACGGCCCTGATCTTTGGCGCGGCCTACACCTTGTGGATGTACAAGCGCGTCTACTTCGGTGCCGTCACCAACGACGATGTGCGCAATCTCAAGGACATCAACGCCCGTGAGTTCCTGATGCTGGCCGTGCTGGCCATCGCCGTGCTGTGGATGGGCGTCTACCCCAAGCCCTTCACCGATGTGATGCAGGTGTCGGTGGCTGAGTTGCTCAAGCACGTGGCAACGTCCAAGCTGATCCCCGGTTGATTCTTAGGGCCAACAAGACATGAACAATATGAACTGGCTCGCGGTTTATCCCGAAATCATTTTGCTGGCCATGGCCTGCGTGGTGGCCTTGGCGGACCTGTTCGTCAAGGACCCGGCGCGCCGCCCGACCTACTGGCTGACCCAGCTGACCCTGGTGGCTGTGGCCACCGTGCACTTCAGCGCCTTCAGCGAAGGCCAGACCCTGTACGCGATGCAGGGCATGGTGGTGTCCGACCCCATGGGCCATCTGCTGGGCTTCTTCGCCAGCATCGCCACCATCGTCGTGCTGGTCTATGCGCGCCCCTATGCCGCCTCGCGCGAGATGCTCAAGGGTGAGCTCTTCACCCTGAGCCTGTTCTCGCTGCTGGGCGTGTTCGTCATGCTCTCGGCCAACAACTTCCTGGTCATCTATTTGGGCCTGGAGCTGATGAGCTTGTCGCTCTACGCCCTGGTGGCCCTGCGCCGTGACCATGCGGTGTCGACCGAAGCGGCGATGAAGTACTTTGTGCTGGGCGCTCTGGCCAGCGGCTTCCTGCTCTACGGCCTGTCCATGATGTACGGCGCCACCGGCTCGCTGAGCATTCCGCGCGTCTTCGAGGTCATCTCGACCGGCGTGCCGAACAAGTCGGTGCTGGTTTTCGGCGTGGTCTTTGTGACCGCCGGTCTGGCCTTCAAGCTCGGCGCTGCGCCTTTCCATATGTGGGTGCCGGACGTCTACCAAGGCTCGCCCACGGCCGTGACCCTGCTGATCGGCTCGGCGCCCAAGCTGGCGGCTTTTGCCATCACCGTGCGTCTGCTGGTGGAAGGCATGATCGGCCTGGCCGTGGATTGGCAGCAGATGCTGATCGTGCTGGCGGTGATGTCGCTGCTGGTCGGCAACCTGGCCGCCATCGCGCAGACCAACCTCAAGCGCATGCTGGCCTACTCGACCATCGCGCAGATGGGCTTCATGCTGCTGGGCCTGGCTTCGGGCGTGGTGAACAACAACACCTTGTCCGCCGCCAATGCCTACAGCTCGGCCATGTTCTACGCCGTGACCTATGTGCTGACGACGCTGGGCAGCTTCGGCATGATCCTGCTGCTCTCGCGTGCAGGCCATGAAGCCGAAGAGCTCAAGGACCTGGCCGGTCTGGCCAAGCGCAGCCCCTGGTTCGCTGTGGTGATGGCGGTGTTCATGTTCTCGCTGGCCGGCGTGCCACCGACGGCGGGCTTCTACGCCAAGCTGTCGGTGCTGCAAGCCCTGGTCTCGACCAATGTGCCGTTCTACCTGGGCCTGGCCATTGCCGCCGTGGTGGTGTCGCTGATCGGTGCCTTCTACTATCTGCGTGTGGTCAAGGTCATGTTCTTTGACGAACCCACCGACCGCGCGCCGCTGGCAGCGCCTGCCGATGTGCGTCTGGTGCTGTCGCTGAACGGTGCTGCCGTGCTGGTCTTCGGTGTGCTGCCGGGTGGTCTGATGGCCTGGTGCGCCTCCGCCATCGTCAAGACGCTGGCGACCTGATCCTTCGGTCTTTCGCTCGATTCCATGGATCAAACCGCAGCCGTCTGGCTGGTCTTGTTGGCGGCTGTCCTGGCCGCCAACCTGCCTTACTTCAGCAACCGCGTCCTCCTCGTGGGGCCGCGTCGCAGCCCCAAGGCGGTGGGCTGGCGTCTGATGGAACTGGTCTTGCTCGCGCTCCTGACCCTGGGTCTGGGCTTCTTGCTCGAGTCCAAGCTGGGGCAACGCCAGCCGCAGGGCTGGGAGTTCTACGCGGCAGGCTTTTGCCTTTTCGTGACCCTGGGCTTCCCGGGCTTTGTCTGGTGCTATCTGCGCCGCCATCGCCATGAGTCCTGAGCAGGGCGGCGCCCCCGCCCAGCCTGGCTCCGCAAGGCCGGATGCCCATTTGCGCGAAGAAAGCGTCTCCTCCGAGCGTGTGTTCAGCGGCAACTTCCTCCACGTCCAGCGCGACATCGTTCGCCTGCCCGATGGCGCCCAGGCCAGCCGTGAGTACATCCTGCATCCCGGCGCGGTCATGATCGTGCCCTTGCTCGACGATGGCCGCCTGCTGCTGGAGCGGCAGTTCCGCTTCCCCATGGGCCGGGTGATGCTGGAGTTCCCCGCCGGCAAGCTCGACGCCGGCGAAACCCCGCTGCGCTGCGCCCAGCGCGAGCTGATCGAGGAAACCGGCTACCACGCGTCCGAGTGGGCCCATGCCGGCGTGCTGCACAACGCCATTGCCTACTCGGACGAAGGCATCGAGATCTTCTTTGCCCGTGGCTTGACGCCGGGGCGCCAGGCGCTTGACGACGGCGAGTTCATCGAGTTGCAGGCCTTCACTGTGGACGAGGTCGATGCCATGTGCCAAGACGGCCGCATCACTGACGCCAAGACCCTGATCGGTCTGCTGTGGCTGCAGCGTTGGCAGGCCGGGGCCTGGGCCCTCAAATGGGTGGCCGCGCCGCAGGAATGAAGGGCGCCGCCGGCGAAAGCGGCTCCCTGCGCTTACCATCGCGTCATGTTGGTTCTGAATCTCTGCTGTACCCATGAGCATGTCTTCGAAGGCTGGTTCGCATCGGCGGCCGACTTTGAAAGCCAGCAAGCGCGTTCCCTGGTGGCTTGCCCCATCTGCGACAGCAGCGAAGTTCGCCGTCTGCCCAGCGCGCCGCGCTTGAATGTCTCCCACTTGCGCCACGAAGTTCCAGGCAGCGAGCGTCGAACGGGAGGGAGTTCCGCTTCTTCCCCGCCCCCAGCCGAGGCCGCATTGAGCACTACTTCGACAGACCCGGACGCCACGGCGGCGGCCGCCGCCCTCTCCCGGGTGCAGGGTCAGGTGATGCAGGCCTTGCGCCATATGGTCTCGCAGAGCGAAAACGTCGGTCCGCGCTTTGCCGAGGAAGCCCGGCGCATCCATTACGGCGAGGCCGAGGCCCGCAGCATCCGTGGCCAGGCCAGCCGGGCCGACACCGAAGCGCTGGTGGATGAGGGCATTGCCGTGCTGCCCCTGCCCGACCTCCCTGGGCTCAAAGAGACCTTGCAGTAGCAAAGCACGTCTCGGGTGCAGGGGGCCGAGCTCTTGGCTCTGCGCTGCGACAGCCTCGCGATGCCGCTCAAATCTAGGGTAAGTCCGAAGCTAAAACCGGCTCCATGACCTATGTCCCACCCCTGGGGCTCACTTAAGCTGCGGGGCTTTTGTTCGGGTTTCAAATGCCACGCTTGTGCTGGCCGGCTGCAGCGGTTTCGATGCGGGCGCTTTTGCAGAAATCCGAGCCCAGTCTCTCTGTAACGGGCCTTGCGTGCTGATGCCGATTACGCAGCGCTTCCCGTTCTCTTGTGTCCAGCTTGCTGAAGTTCATCCAAACGGAGTTGATCCGATGACGCGTTCGTCCCGCCTTGCCCGTCCTGTTTCTTTGAGCGTGCTGCTGTGCGCCGTGTTGGCGCTCAGTGCTTGCGGCAAGCGCGAAGGGGATGGCGCCGCTGCGCCGGACAAGG